>CAYYII010000122.1:2594-3014 GCA_964471445.1 uncultured Gammaproteobacteria bacterium | reverse complement strand
AGGCTTTGACAAAGCCTTCCTGGACGGCATCATCGGCAAGCTCAGGACCGATCAAGCGCGCGATGTAGCCGTAGGCGGCATTCAAATGCCGTGCAAACAAAAGTTCCAGCGATCCCTCATCGCCGGAGAGGTGTGCTTCGATCAATTGAGCGTCAGAGGGTTCTTCCACAACGACCTTGATCCGTCTGATATGTTAGGATACGAGCATACATGTATTTTTGGTGCATGCGACTCACGATTACCGGAGTACCAGTCGATACCGTTACGTTGCAAGAAGCCGCCGAGCGCGCGGCTGGTTTCTTGTCGGGCGGGGGCCAACATCTGATCGTAACGCCGAATCCGGAAATGGCCGTGTTGGCCGCCCGCGATCCCGCCTTCAAGAAGCTCCTGGCATCCGCCCACCTGGCTTTGGCAGACGGC
>CAYYII010000122.1:0-2584 GCA_964471445.1 uncultured Gammaproteobacteria bacterium | reverse complement strand
ATGGTGGGAAGGAAAAAAGATCCCGGCAACGATTACGGGCGTTGATTTCGGCTTGGTTTTGGCTCAATTAGCGGAACAAAAAAATTGTTCGGTCTATTTTCTGGGAGGAGGGGAGGGGACAGCCGAGAAAGCGGCCAAGAATCTGCGGCATGTCTATCCGCAGCTGCGCTTTGCCGGCGCTTCTTCAGGTGGCGACATCCGTTGGATCGCGGGCAAGTGGAAAGAGGATGTCGACCTGACTGAACGGATCGCCGCGACAACTCCGGATGTGCTCTTTGTCGCTCTGGGACACGGCAAGCAGGAACGCTGGATTCGCGATCATCTCTCCCGTCTCCCGAGCGTGAAAATCGCGATCGGGGTCGGCGGCGCTTTGGACTATTATTCAGGACGCAAGCGCCGCGCTCCAGGTTTTTTCCGAACGCTGCACCTCGAATGGCTGTGGCGCCTGTGCAGCGAACCGCGGCGCGCCTTCCGTATTTTCGAGGCGACATTCGTGTTCCTCAGGCTGGTCTTGAAAAACAAGCGGAACAAGGTAAGATAGTGACCTATGGATGTACGCGTGCGCTACGCCCCGAGTCCGACCGGAAGGCAGCATATCGGCAACTTCCGCTCGGCGCTCTACAACTATCTTTTTGCCCGCAAACACGGGGGCGTTTTTTTCCTGCGCATCGAAGACACCGATCGGACGCGCTTGGTGGAGAAAGGCATCGAAATGACGCTCGGCATGCTGGCACGCATGGGCATTACCTATGATGAAGGCCCGTTTTTGCGCGAAGACGGCACGATCGAACAGCGCGGCAACAAGGGGCCTTACGTCCAATCGGAACGCCTTGAAATCTACCGCCAGCATTTGAATCAATTACTTGAACACGGTGAAGCGTATCCATGCTTCTGCACCCCTGAACGATTGGAAGAACTCCGCAATAGCCAGGAAGTGGCCAAGCTGCCGACGGGTTATGATCGTCATTGCCGCGATCTTGATCGTGCGGAGGCGCAACGGCGAATCGAGGCGGGCGAGCGCGTCGTCTATCGCGCCAAGATGCCGCTCGAAGGCGAAACTTCATTTGAAGACCTTGTTCGGGGCAAGGTCTCTTTCAAGAACGCGCTTCTTGATGATTACGTACTTCTCAAAAGCGACAGTTTCCCGACGTATCATCTAGCGAACGTCATCGACGATCACCTCATGGAAACCACCCATGTCATTCGGGGCGAAGAATGGCTTTCATCGACGCCGAAACATGTCCTGCTCTACAGCGCTTTCGGCTGGATGTCGCCGCGGTTCGCGCACATGCCGCTCCTCCTCAACACCGATCGTTCCAAGATGTCCAAACGCCAGGGCGACGTGGCCGTCGAGGATTATCTTGATAAGGGGTATCTGCCAGAAGCCCTGATCAATTTCGTCGCCTTGCTCGGGTGGAGCCCTTCGGACGAAACGGAGATCCACAGTTTAGAAGAGCTCGCCAAGGTTTTTGAACTGAAGGACGTGAATCCGGCCGGAGCGGTGTTCGATCGCGAGAAGCTTGATTGGCTGAACGGAAAATACCTTCGCGCCATGCCACTTGAACGGCTCGCGGAACGCGCGCGGCCTTTCTTCGAGAGCGCGGGTGTGTCCACAGAAAATTTCTCCAATGAAGCGTTCGGCAAGCTCTTGTCGCTTGAACGCGAGCGCGTGAAAACGTTGGCGGAACTGCCGGAAGCGGTTTCCTTCCTCTTAGCGGACGTTCCGGAGTATCCGGCCGAGCGCCTTTCTTGGAAGAGCCAGCCTCCCGCGGAGGCGCTTGAACGCCTCTCGGCCGTCCATGACATGCTTGATGAGCTGGATGATGCCGATTTCACCTTCGAGAGCTTGGAGACGCGTTTGAAAGCGCTGATCAGCGCGAAGGGGTGGGGGAATGGGGATACACTCTGGCCGTTGCGTGTATCCTTGTCGGGGCGCGAAAAATCGCCAGGCCCCTTTGAAATCATGGCCGTCTTAGGTAAAATGAAGGTGATCCGCCGCATTGACGCGGCTATCGATCGCCTCAAGCATGCTTGATCATCGCTCCAGGAGGAAAAAATACGTTACGCCGGCCCTGGCGGCGTCTTTTCTGATTTTCCTGACGTCCGCCGGCATGGCCTTCGGCGCGACATCCGCTTCGGAAGATCTGACCCAAGCTATCAATCAGCTGAACGAGGAGATTGCCAAGAAGAAAGCCGACGCTGCCGCCCTGAAGAGCCAGATGACCGCTTATCAGAAAGCGATCGAAGAAAAACGCCAAGAGACCGCGTCGGTGCGTAGCGAGCTCGACATCGTCCAGAACAAGATCGCCTCGACCGAGCTGGAGATCTCCGCCAACCAACTGCAGATCGATGCGACGAACCTGGAAATCAAGCGTCTGGAATCCGAAATCCAGGACAAGACCTTGAAGATCATCCGCCAGCGCCAAATGGTCGCGGAATACCTCCGCCAGCTCGATCGCACCGATCAGCGGACGGCGATCGATCTTTTGCTGACCGAAACGAGCATCTCCGATTTCTTCAACGACGTGCAATTCCTGGAGGAATCGCAGCGCCAGCTCAAGAAGACGCTGGAAACCGTCCAGGC
>CAYYII010000121.1:0-3028 GCA_964471445.1 uncultured Gammaproteobacteria bacterium | reverse complement strand
CAGGACGCGATTGCGGCCGATCAAGCCGCGGGTCACTCTACGACGGCAAGAGAACAGGTGCGAGATCAGACCGCGAAAGCCATGCGTGAGCTTACGGCTGCCATGGATCAGCGCGGGAAGGCTGAGCAAGAACTCACGCGGGAAACGGCTCGTTTGGCGCAGGTACGCGCCGCCGGCGGCAACACGTCCGGGCTTGAACGCGTGATTGAAAGCTTGAAGAAGGGTATTCAAAGCATTGATTCGAATTTGGCCAAGCAGGTCGCCGCAGCGAAAGGAATTACCTTTAATGACAATGTAGGCGGCGCCAATCGCAGGAACCGCAACGGAGGCGGGGGAGGGACCAATCCATGATCCCCGCTGACGTCCTGCAACGGCAGGTCGATGCCCTTCCGGAACCGGTCCTGGACTACCTGTATTCGGAGCGCGCAGGCGAACTCAACTTCAAGATCATCGAGAACCATCAGCTTGCCGAGGCGCAGGAAGAAAAACTTTTCCCGCTCTTGCGCGAGCTGTTCGTCAAAGCGTTGTTGCTCGAGCGCCTGATCTCCGAACTGAAATCCCGGCTCGGCCTCGATGACACGAAGGCGAAGGCGCTGGCCGTCGATATCGCCGGGTATCGCTTGTTACCGCTCGACAAGTGGCTTGGCGATGTCAGCGCCTATCTGCGCGCGAACGGCGCGGACCCGAAAAACTTTCCGGCGTTTCGCGTCGCCGTGACGCATCGCACGATGGACGAAGCGGCCAAAGAGGTGGCCTCTTCCCTGGCGTCCGAAACCGATCCGCATCTTCAGAACCGGCTGGAAAACGTCGTCGAGTCGGTTTTGGCCGGAATTCGGACCGAAGCGCAGGCGACGGACGTTTTGACGCGTCCGGAAAAAATCGGCGGCGTCGGGCTCGATCCGAAATCCGCCGCGCACGTGCTCGAAGAAATCCACGAAGAAACGCGAGCCGTCGTCTTGGATCATGACATGCCGGCCGCGTGGAAGAAGGAAGAACCGACGGCAAAAGTTTCAGGGCCCGCACAAGCGAAAGACGGCAGTCTCACGATCACCCCGGAAGACGCACTTGAACTCGCGCAATTCAAAAAAACGCCGGCACCGAAAGAGTTCGATCAAGCCGTGCAGGAGATCTACCTCGCTTCGGGTTTGCAGACGGAGGACGAAGCGCTGGCCAAGCGGATCAAAACCATTATCGGAAACCGCTTGCGCGACGTGCGCGATCAGATGGAGACGCTGGAGATTTTGACGCAGCCGAAAGAGCTGGGCGGCTTGAACCTCGGCCAAGACGCGGCCCGCGCACTGCTCGGGAAGATCCAAGCGTTTCTTCGTAAAAATGAGACGGCGGGCCAGGCCAGGGTACAAACGGACAAAACGAAGTGGGTTGAGGCGGAGCGGAGGCAAAAGGCACTGAGCGAGACGCAAGAGAACGTCGATCAAAAAACGGAGCTTGAGCGGCTTTACCAGAGCATCGTGACGAAATCAAAAAAAGCCTCCGTCAACGCGCCGGCTCCCGTGATGGCGCATGCGCCCATCGCCTCCGATGGGAAGACCGTCGCACCGGCCAACTTGCCGATCGCCGTCGCGAATCCCGTACCCCCGAGCTTCCGTCCTCCAGCGCCTCCTGTCACGGCTCCTTCGCCCGCGCCGCCGCGTCCGACGCTGCCGCCGCCCATGACGATGGTCAAGCCAGCGCGCGAGACGCCGATGGCTGCGCCACCGGCTCCCGCGGCTTTTCACCAGCGTCCGAAGCTGGAAGACGTGAAAGTCGCTCCTGCGCTGACCGGACCTGTTGAAGAATTGCGGGCGCTCACGATCGTCGATTTTCGGCGCTTCTCCAAAGATCCGAAAGAAGCCTGTCTGAAGATCAAGGGAAAAATTGATCTCCTGGCCGATCAATCCTACACCCGTCGGACTGAGGGGATCGCTGCTTGGACCGCTTCGGAAGTGGTACGGACCTATCTCGAGTTGATGCGGGAAAGCTTGAACGGCAAGCCCTTGCTGGAGGCGATCGGTGCGCGGGAAGCCGCGAAAAAGCCCGCGTTGACGGCGGACGAATTTCGAGCCGTCTCCGACCTGAACCGCCAGCTGCGATACTGAAGATGGAGGCGCGCTCCGGGAAACTGTGCTAAAATAGACGCATGTCCCAGTTCGTCGTTCCGCAATTCATCGATGTCGAGGATAAGATTCTCGGACCGGTCACGACGCGCCAGTTCGCCATCTTGATGGTCGATGCGCTCGTGATGTTCATCGTCTACAAGCTGCTCAATTTGGCGCTTGCAATCATCGTCGACGTCGCCCTGCTCACGTCGGGTCTCGTGCTGGCCTTTGTGCGCGTCAACGGCCAGCCATTCCACTACTTCCTTCTGAACGTCGTGCAAACGTGGAAGCGCCCGCACATCCGCGTCTGGAACAAGGAACTGAGCGATGCGGAGATCGTCGCCCTTTCCAAGGTCGATATTCCGCCCCCGCCCCCGCCGAAACCGTACAAGGAAGCGCTCACCACCTCGCGCCTTTCGGAGTTGGCGCTGATCGTGAACACCGGTGGCGTCTACCGTCCCGAAGATTGACGATTCTTGAGGAGGATCTATGGCGCAGCCATCTCAACAATTGATGCAAAGTAAGAAACTCGCAGGGGGAAAGCCGGCCAGCTCGACCCAGCAGTTTTTGGATATCGCCGAGATCCGCGAAGACGTCGTCGTCATGAAAGACGGCACGATGCGCGTCGTCCTGCTCGTTTCGAGCCTGAACTTCTCTTTGAAATCCGAGGACGAGCAAGAGGCGATCATCCAGGGCTACATTTCGTTCTTGAATTCCCTCGACGCGCCGATCCAGATCCAGATCCAATCGCGCAAGCTGAATGTCGACGATTATCTCGACCGCCTCAAGGAGCAGGAAAAGACGCTGACGAACGAGCTCTTGCGCGGCCAAATCGACGATTACCGCCAATTCGTGAAGGAGCTCGTCCAGCTCGGCGAAATCATGCAGAAGAAATTTTTCGTTATCGTGCCGTATAACCCGGCGACGTCCAA
>CAYYII010000120.1:0-3036 GCA_964471445.1 uncultured Gammaproteobacteria bacterium | reverse complement strand
CTTCTTCAATCGGCTGAGTGACGAGCGCAAGGCGTTTGAGGCGTTCGCTCCGCAGATACGCGATGAGCCCGCAGCCGATTGCCGCGCTTGTCAGTCCCATCATGAGAGGCCAGGGAAGACGTTGTAGGGGAAGATCGCGCTGCGTCAATGCGACGGGCATCGTTTTGAGGAGGCGTATCGAAGCGGCGTTCGGCACGACGATGCGCGGCCGCGTTCCCGGGGCGACAAAGCCTTCGATGGCGATGCGATCGCCCGGTTTCAGACTCGGCATGGCGGAGGGCAAAAGCACGTCGCCTTCGACGCCCGCCAGCCGAACTTCCAGCCCGCCGGTACGCAGCGCGACCACTTCCGCTTCGAAACGATAGGCTCCGGACGTTTCCGGCCAGGCTTCGACGGTTGCGAAGGTATTCGAGGCGGCATCGCCGATCCGGCTGATCGAGTTCGGATTCGCCAAGAGGAACGTGATCCCGTTTTCCTCTTTTGCTTGGGCGACGAATGAGATTTTTTGTCCGCTTATGAAACCCTCAGATGACGATTTCGACAAGCGCACTTCCCGCACGTCGCTTGCGAGGAGAACGTACATCTTCGTTTTTGAATAGACGCCCGGTGGGACCGCGATGGCGGCCGCGTACGCGGAGCCTTTATAACGAGAGGCGGTGGGCTTTTTTGCGACCGGCTTGGTGGACGCTTTTGCGACCGTCGGCGGTTTTTTCGGCCCGATTTCTTTTTTGTCATCCTGAGCTGAGCGCACGCTCACATGCATCGTCCCGAGTGCTGTCGAGGGATCTGTTTCGGGTCGGATGGATTCCTCGACACCGCTTCGTTCGGGTCGGGATGGCAAAGAATCAGATGAAGTCCTTAAGGATGAAGTATTCTCTTCCGCCACTTTCTTCATCAGTACGTTCGCAGTGCCCGGCGTCGAAAAAGTTGTCACGTCAAACGCATCTTGCAGTTCAAGACGCATGACGGACATGCCTTTGTCAACGTTGCCGACCCGCGGATACAACACCGTGTCCCACGCGCCGTATGCCACTCCATCAAGAATGCGGCCCTGCGCGTCTTTCAGCACGACGAGGTCACCATCATTATTGAGCGAGCCTTTTGGGGCCGTGATGACGATTCGACCCCACGGTAAGAGAGCGCCGGAAAGTCGCGTGGCCGTGCCCTTGCCGTCTTCCAACGTCCAGCCTTCGAGCAGTTCGCCGAGACCGGAAGGATTCGTGAGCTCGATCCATTCCTGCTCGCCCGAAAGCGGGGACGGATAGATTTCGGAAATACGGATAGCGCTCGCCGATGCTTGCGGCGGGTTTATCGGCGTGGCGGGATTCACCACGACGATTGGGGTCGCGCTCGCATTTTCCGTAGGAGCGGCGGGCGTTTCCGTGATCGCCAACGATGGACAGATGCCAGGCGTGCCGAATTCCGTGGCGCCGGGATCGAAACCGTTGCTGAGCGACGGGGTCAGCCAAGCGGACGCGAGGCTGCCGTCTTGGAGAGGAAGCGCGCGTTCCATCGAGGCTTTTGCACTTCCGCTCGTGCCCGCAAGCGGCGCGGTTCCTGAAGCGCCGGCGCTATCGATCATCACCCCTGTCGCGTCGCGCAAAATCAGAAAGAGACTCGCATTTGAAAGCGCGATCGATGTCGTGATGAAGTCTGGAACGGATGCAAGCGTCGATTTTGGATCATCCGAAGCGTAGTTCGCGATCACAAAGGCGCCTGAAGAGGGAATCGCGCTTCCGTCGGGTAGCGCGAGGCCATGAGCGGCCGCGCCTTCAATTACCCAGCCAGAAAGGTTGGTGCCGGCCGGGCCGCAGATCTCGAGCCACTCATCGGCCGTCGAAACGGAAGATCCGGCCCAGGCGATCTCGCTGAGAAAGATCGGCTCGGCGGCACGGGCAAAGAACGGAAAAAGGAGCAAGAACATGGACGCGATCGCGAGACGTTTCATACGCGCGAATAAAGAATGAACGCTTGGGTCCTAGCAGAGGCGCTCTTTTTCACGCAAGAGGGGCGGGGGTGACAGCACATATGTTTGCCTGTACGCTCATGGACGTGCGCCGCGGTGGCGAAATTGGCAGACGCGCCAGCCTTAGGAGCTGGTGGGGCAACCCGTAGAGGTTCAAGTCCTCTCCGCGGCACCATGAAAGTCGGGCGGTCAAGCCGCCTGATTTTCTTTACAAGTCTTCAAAAAAATGCTATACTTTCTTCAGTAAATCTCTTTTCTTTATGAAAGAACTGGACAAAGTTTTGGATCCGAACGAAAAGGTCTTGTGGGAAGGTTCGCCAAAATTTTGGCCGTTTTTCCTGGGAAGCTCGGTCCTCACGACGGTTTTCGGTATCTTCTGGCTCTTCTTTGTCGCAATTTTCATTGCCATGGCTTGGCAAGCTCCAGGCCCGTCCAAGTATTTCATCCTCGCGATGCCGCATTTGTGGGTCGGCCTGCTGATGCTTTTCGGCCCCCCGATCTACACGTTGATGGTCTTCAGCAAGACCTATTATGCGATCACGGATAAGCGCGTAATCCTCCAACGCGGAGTGGTCGGCCGTGACTTTCAGATGATCGACTTTGACCAAATGACAAACGCTGAAGTGAACATCGGCGTCTTCGATAAGCTTTTCGGCAACGGCTCCGGCAGTATTCTTATGGCTTCGGCCGGCACCTTCTCGGAAGGGAAGGGTGGCGTCGTGAGCAGGCCGTATATGATCGCGAACGTTGACAAACCCTACGACGTCTTCAAGTTCCTTAAGAAGGTTTCCCACGACGTGAAAACGGACATCGAATACCCGAACCAGATGCGCCCGTCGGAAAACCCTGGGTATCCGTCCAAGTACACGCCTGACAATAAATAAGGTCAGAAACGAGTGTCTCATAAAAAGAGGTCATGAAAATGGCCTCTTTTTAGCTGAATCTCTTGGTGTCAAAGACTCTTGACAAAAATAGGGATTTGTGTTATCTTTCCTGTATCAAGGCAGGATGGCCAGATCGTGCCTGCCAAGCCCATACAGAAGGGAGATCTCATGAAGAAGCTGTGGTTG
>CAYYII010000119.1:0-3106 GCA_964471445.1 uncultured Gammaproteobacteria bacterium | reverse complement strand
TCGATCGGGATCGGGGTGCCGTTGTTGTTCATGGCGTCGAGCAGATCCTTGGCAAGCGGAACAATCACGTTCTGGCGCCAGAGATCAGGCGATTGCGTCTTGACCGGGAAGATAAGCGCGGGCACGAGCAGCTCAGCACCGGTCGTTCCCGTCTGCTGCCAAGAGCGCACGTAGGCGATCGTCGGCGTGCCGAGTTCGACCTCAACCGTTTTCGCGTTCGGCGGCATCGTTTGGGCAATGTAGTAGTTGTCGGTATTCTCGGCGATGCCGATCAGGCGCTTCGCGTCCGTTTCGGCGGCGTACGAAGAGACTTGATAGGAGCGCATGAAGAGGTTCCAGACGCTCTGAGCGCGCTTCATACGAACATCCACGTTGACGTTCAGGCCGTACGGAGCGCCGCCTTCGTCATAGGAAGCTTTGCCGTCGACGAGGATCGGATACACAACACTCACGCCTTCGGGGAACCAATAGGAAGAGCGGGCTGCGGCGTCCATGGCCGCGTACTGGACGCGCCACATGTCGTTGACGACCGGCGCGCCGTAACCGTCCTTCGGAATGCCGTACTCGGCGAGGAAGTCGTCGGCAACGCGAATCGCTTCCTGATCGGAGAGCAGGTCGCTTTCCTTGAGGCGGTTCTGCTCGTAGCAATTCTGATCCATGCAGCTCGAGAGCGGCGAGATCCACTTGGAGTTCTGATAAATATTGACCATGCCTTCCTGCGGATCGACATTGAAGACGTAGCCGTTGTCGCGGGTCTCGGCGATCGAAAAGGATTGGACAGCGCCGTTTTTAACCTTGTCGAGATCGAGCAGCCCAAGGTTCACGCTTTGAAGAGCGGTCAAAGGGCCGACCGATGGAGTCGCTTTCGTGCGGCGATAGACGTCGACTTGCGCCGGCAGATTCTCAACCGCCTCACCGGTATAGACATAGTGATAGATGGTCGGGACCCAGTCAGGCGCGATCATTTTCGCGTCGGCTGAAATCCCGGCTGCTGTCCCCAACCCTCCGCCGGCCATGGGCGGAAGCGCCGGCGTCGTGAGCGCTGCCATGGGAGCGAGATTTTCAGACGAGACGGCGCTGGCGCGTACGGCCATATCGCCGCCGGCCGCATTGCCGGAAGGAACGCTCGAGGAGGCAAGGGTGCCGAAGGCATTTGCTTTCACTCGCTCGATGCCCAGCGTCGAAGCCACGCGCGTCGAGGCTTGCTGATCGGTCCGTGAACCTTGAAAAGCGGCGGCACCGGCCACAGCCAGGACCAGCACGGCCAGTCCGGGAACGAGATAACGATTTTTCGTCGAGAAAAGGCTCATAAAAGTAAATCTAGATGAAACGACGGCCGCTCGGGACACAACTTCGCCGCGCAGCCGTGCAATGAAGCTTTCGTCGACCGGCGCATCGGGTTTGGAAGCAAGGAGTTCCGCGGCAAGCTTGCGAAGCGAAGAGTCTTGCGCGCGCATCTCGGGTTCGATCGCATAGAGCTCTTCCAGAAGCGCGTCGAGGCGTTTTGGATCGATCATAGGTGCATGAAGAGAAAGAGGAGAAGGATGGAGGCGGGAACTTCCTTGCGAAGCTTGGCGAGCGTGCGCGAGAACGCCATCTTGCAGGCGTCTTCGCTCTTGCCGATCATCTTGGAAATCTCCGCATACGATAGGTCGTCCCAGAGTCGCAAGAGCAGCAGCTCGCGCTGATCTTTCGAGAGGGCTTTGAGATACGGCTGGAGTTTTTCGACCCGTTCCCGCGCTTCGGCATCGCGCGCGACATCAGCGTCGGATTGGAGATCCCAGACGTCTTCGATATCGAGGGTTGATCGCGTGGAACGATAGTGGTCGATCAGCGCGTTCCGGGCGATGCGGTAGGCCCAAGCGATGAAGGTACCGCGCGAGGCGTCGTAGGAGTCGAACTTGTCGAGCGCCTTCATGAAAACGTGGGACGTCAAATCCTCGGCCGTCTCGCGATGCTGCGTGCGGTAATAGAGATATTTGTAGATGTCGCGGACGTGCGCGTCGTAGAGCGACGCGAACTGATGGGAATCCATGGAGGTGGGAGCGCTCTCACCAGTGTACTACGAACGGCTTTTCCGGAGGTAACAGCGTTCGGGTACGCGGAGCCAGCAGAACTTCTCCACACAAGTTCTTGTGGCCTGTTTTGTTTTGATCTACCATATCTAGTAGGAGGGTTGTGCATAACCTGAGACGTATGGCCGCATGCCTCACGGAATACCGCTGCGCGCAATGTAAGAAGCTGCTCTTCAAGGGCCTCTTGGTTGAAGGCTCCGTCGAAGCGAAGTGCAAGAGCTGCCACGCGCTCACGACGGTGACAGCCTCGCGGTACGAACGCCTCCTTTGCATGATCGATCCTTGTCCTAGGCGCATCCCCCATACGCCCGCAAAATAAACGTCCTGCCCCGCAGAAGCTCCAGAAGCTCGCGTCCCACGCGTGCTTTTTTTATTCATCTCTTATGTGCGCTGTGTATGCCAGACTCCAGCCCGTCTTCGACCATCGACGCCGTATCCACGATCGAAGAGTATTTGGACCGTTCGGACTGGCGCGTGCAAGCCAACGCAAACCAAGGCTACTCTTTGGGCGGCATGATCTTGAATATTTCAGGAAAGCTGACCGCCACGTATTGGCTGAACCGCGTCTATCCAGCCGCAGTCAGGCGCGCGCATGTCGACGGGGACTTTCATATCCACGACCTCGACCTCTTTACAGGCTATTGCGCCGGTTGGAGCCTGCGCCAGCTTCTGGAGGAAGGCTTTAACGGCGTGCCGGGCCGGGTTGAATCATCGCCGCCCAAGCATTTTGAGACAGCGCTCGGCCAAATGGTGAATTTTTTGGGAACGCTTCAAAACGAATGGGCCGGCGCCCAGGCTTTTTCTTCGTTCGACACGCTGCTCGCGCCGTACGTGAAAAACGATGGGCTTTCGTACGAAGCCGTGCATCAGGCCGTCCAGCAGTTCGTGTTCAATCTCAATGTGCCGTCCCGCTGGGGCATGCAGACGCCATTCACCAACATCACGCTCGATTGGAGCGTTCCGGAGGACTTACTCTCGGTGCAGCCGCGCATTGCCGGCAAGGAGCAGCCCTATACGTACGGCGACTGCCG
>CAYYII010000118.1:0-3217 GCA_964471445.1 uncultured Gammaproteobacteria bacterium | reverse complement strand
TGGCTGCGTGCTCTCCGGCAGTCCTGCCGCCACGTTGCCGAACAAGGAAGCGAAGTACGCCGGCTCGTTCGGGGCGATCGACGTGAACGGCATTTTGAATGGAAAATACGGCGAGCTCGCGAGGCCCGCAAGCGTGCCTGACCAGCTTGCCGGAGGTATCTACTATTTCCCGGCAGGATTGACGATCGACGCGCCGATCACTTTCAAGAATGCCAATGGCGCGGCGCGCGCGAACGGCCTGGTCATCGTGAAAGGCGATCTGACGATCAATAGCGAGCTTGGCTACCAGGATCGCAACGAGAGCGATCTCAAGAACCTCGCTTCGATCGGTTGGATCGTGCTGAAAAACGATGCCGGCGGTGGGGGCGGCAATGTGATCGTCAACGGCGCAGTCGACAAGATTGTCGGAGCGTTCTTCGCCGAAGACGCGATTTCGACCGGCAGGGGAACGTCGCAGCTCGATGCCACAGGCATTTTCGTCGCTAAGAGTTTCAATCTTGAGCGGCAGTTCTCGTCGCGGACGACGGGCGCGGAAAAGGTCACGTTTGACGCGCGCGTCGTCCTGAACCCCCCTCCGGGGCTCGCTGACGCGACCCGTTCGCTCCCGGGTTTCAGATCGGTGCCGGGACAATAAGGCGGAAGAAGGGGAGTGTGATATACTCTCGAGGAATCCATTCACACGAGAGCTATGGCATTGTTCGGTCAATCGAAACCCAGCTATCTCGGCGTCGACTTCGGTGCTGGCGGCATCAAGCTCGTCGAGTTGATGAATGAAAAGGGCCGCGCGCGTCTCGTGACGTACGCTTTTGTCGAACGCGCGCCCGACGAAGCGCAGCGCAGCTATTTGGATGATCCGGCCGGTACCGCCGACTTGCTGAAGAAGATGCTGAAGAAGGCAAAAACGACGACGCGCAAGACCATCTCGGCCCTGCCGATCGCTTCGGTTTTCAGCTCGATCATCAGCGTGCAGAAAACCGCCAAAGCCGAAGACTTGAAGGAAGCGGTAAACTGGCAGGCGAAGAAGCTCATCCCGCTGCCGCTCGAAGAGATGACAATCGACTGGAAGCCGATCACCGCGCCGACGGTCAATCCCGAGGAGAAATACCTGCAAGTCCTCTTGACCGGCGCGGCGAAGACGATGATCAAAAAGTACGTGGATATTTTCAACGCGGCCGGCCTCGAACTGTTGAGCCTTGAAACGGAAGCGCTGGCGATGATCCGTTCGTTGATCGGTCGCGACCGTTCTCCGACCCTCCTGCTCGATATCGGCACGAATCGCACCAATATCCTGATCGTCGAGAACGGTATCCCGTTCGTCAGCCGCAGCGTCGCCCGCGGGGGTATCGACGTCACCAAAGAAATGGCGCTGGCGCTTGGCTTATCCGCCGAGCAGGCCGAGAGCATGAAAATCGACGCAGCCGCGCTCTCTTCCATGTATGACGCAGGCTTTCCAAAAACCTTCGAGACGGCCCTTGCGCCAATTCTGAGCGAGCTGACCTATTCGACGAATTTGTTTCTCGGGCAGAAAACGAATCAGGACAAGCGCATCGACAAAATCATTCTGACGGGCGGCGGAGCGCTTTTGCCGCGTTTAGCCGACCATGTATCGAAAGCAATGAACCTCCGCGCGCATATCGGAGACCCGTGGGCGCGCGTCGTGTATCCGGAAGCCCTGCGCGGCGTCTTGAACCAGATCGGCCCGCGTTTTGGCGCCGTGATCGGCTTGGCGATGCGCGACATCGATTGATATGAGCGACATCAACCTGCTAGGGACGGATGATCAGGCGCATGACGACAAGGACAAGTCCTCCAAGCCCGTCCAAGACGACGAGATGCCGCTTCATGTGCCGAAGCGGGAACCGGAAGAAAAACCGGTTTCTTCGACGCCAGCCGGAAGTTTTTTGTCGCGCTTGATCGAAACCGACCAGGCGGCGAGCGTGCCGACCGAAAAATTGTTCAGCCAGAAAATCGAGCCGATCTCCGCCGCGCCTTCGCAGCCCGTGCCGAAGCCGGCGGTGGCGATCGCGCCGCTCAAAGTGCCAGTCCCGTTGAAGGCGATCGCACCGTCTTCACAGCCGCTTCGCGCAGTCGTGCCGCCGCCCCCGCCGCCGCAACAACCTTCTGCGCCTTCGAAACCAGAACCTGAAGGAAAAGAGGATAGGACGCTGCGCGTCAGCTTGATTACAGGCAACGGAGGAAGCGGCTTTTCGGATCTCGCCTTGCGCCGGCGGCAACGGACGTTTGCGGTGATCGGCTTGCTCGGCCTTGCGATCGACGCCGCGATTTTCGGTGGGTTGCATCTCAGGAAACTGATGATCGAAAAGCGCAACGTTGAAGCGGAGAAAGCCGTGCAGGATATCGACGCGCGGATCGCCGCGCGAGAGAGCGAGATCGCTCCCGCGCGCGATTTTCAGGCGCTGACCAAAGCCGCGGCACGCGTCCTCGATGCGCACGCGCATTGGACGGAAGTTCTCGCGCTGCTTGAAGCGCGCGCTTTGCCCGACGTGCAGTTCGGCAGCTTGGCCGGCGCCGAAACCGGCACGCTCGGCTTCGAGGTGACGGCGCGCGACTACACAACACTCGCGAAGCAGATCGTGGCGTTTCGGCAGGATCCGCGCGTCAAGAATGTCGCGGTCGGCACGGCCTCGGCCGACGTCGGCGAAAACGAATTGCTGAAAGGCGTGCACGCCTCGATGAGCCTGGAAATCGATCCGGCTATTTTCCGCTACCGCCCGCCGACGGCTTCCGTCGAGGCCGGAGGCGCGACGCTGTAAACGTATGCCGTTCTCTCGCAGCGCACCGATGGTCTGGATCGCCCGGCATCTCGCTTGGGCCGGTCTTGCGATCGTGGTTGCGATCATGGCGCTCGGATACGCGTTCGTGTTTCGCAGGCAAATCATCGAGATCGCGCAAGCTGATCGCGTCGCGCAGCTGAACGAGGAGCGACAAGCCAAGGAGGCGTACCTGAAGCAGCTCGACGCGCTGCATGAACAGTACGCGGCCTTCGACGCGGAAGACGTCGCGCGGGCGCGCACGATGATTCCGAACGAGGACGACGTGCCGGGCATCTTGGCGATGCTTGAAGCCGCAGCCCAGGCCAGCGATGTGCAGCTGACGGCTGTGAATTTCGCCGCAGGAGACACGACGGGCATCGATGTCCCGAACGTCGGGGCGCTTTCGATCGCCATCTCGCTCCAGCACGGCACGTATCAGCGTT
>CAYYII010000117.1:2862-3224 GCA_964471445.1 uncultured Gammaproteobacteria bacterium | reverse complement strand
CACAGCTGACGTACCGTGGTTGTATTCCGGCGTCACAATGATGTACGCGTCGAACTCGGCGATTTTTTTTGACCACTCTTTGGCGAGATCGATCGAGTAGTCTCCATTCAACTGCATGACCGAGGCTTTCTCCTGGAAAAACGGCAACGACCAGTCGCGCAAATCGACCATCTCGACGTTCCACCCCTCCACCTTCTTCGCATGCGTCTCCGTCCATTTCCCGATCGGCTCGCTCAGGCGGTTCGGCCGCGTGCTTCCCAAAATGACGGCGACATTGATCATAGGTTTATTCTTTTTTGAATTTCAGCGACATCGAATTCACGCAGAAGCGCTGGCCCGTCGTTTCTTTCGGGCCGTCGTCG
>CAYYII010000117.1:220-2852 GCA_964471445.1 uncultured Gammaproteobacteria bacterium | reverse complement strand
CAAGATGCGATCCGCAGCGCGCGCACAGGATTTCCTTGCGGACCATGCCGAGAGCCTCGTCGACGCGCGTCACGATCTTCGTCGGATCGACGGCTTGCCAAAAGCTCGGCCAGCCGGAACCGGAATCGTATTTCGCATCGGACTTGAAGAGCTCTGCGCCGCAACCGCGACACAGATACGTTCCCTGTTCTGCATGGTGATACAACTCGCCGGATCCCGGCGGCTCAGTCCCCTTTTCACGCAGCACGCGGTATTCCTCCGGCGTAAGTAGCGCCTTCCATTCCTCTTCGGTACGAACGATTTTTTCATCAGGCATACGCTTGCATATTATAGAAGAAGACGCGCGCAGATTCGGAGCGACGTGCAAAACGTTTCGAGCGCCGGCTGGAAGACGGAGACGACGAGGAGCGCGAGCACGCCCCACATCATCGCATACAAGAGCGTCGTATGTCCCTTGAGATCGAAGGGCTCTTTCGTGTAATTCCACAATCGGCGCTTCATGAATTTTACGACCAGGACGCCGCAGACATATTCGAACGCTCCGAAGACGCATGAAAGAAACAGCCATTGCTGCCAGAGCGGCCACGGACGGAAGATCGGGTGGAGGCCGAGCGCCAGGAACGCTCCGAAACCGTAGATCGGGCTGAACGGGTATTTCGAGAACCCGCCGCGCGTATAGCGCCGTTTCTGAAAAGAACGCCAGGCGGTATCGATCGTCCAACCGAAAACGCTGTAGAGCGAGAAGAGGACGACGGTACCGAGAAGATACATGGAATCTGGTTACTTGGCCGTGGTCACGGGTTCGCCTACCTTATAGTTGATGAAGAACGCGTCCGAAAGATCGTGGACTTGCTTGGCCCAAGCGGAACCGTAGAGGGACTTGGCGATCGCGTCCGTCGTGATCCAGCGCAGCGTGCCGTGCCGATCGACGGCGTAAACTTTCGGATCGCTTTGGATCTTCAGGAGCTTCACGCCGGGGCGATACGTCACGTTACCGCCGATGGGAATCGCGGCGAGCTCTTCCGGAGTGATCGTTTTCACGCCCGTGAAGTTGGCGTACCACGTAAAGTACGTCTTGTCGTTCGGGAAGACATACCGCTTGCCGTCGCCGCCGCAATAGTACACGGCGCTTGCCGCCGGCGATTTGATCAGCGAACCGGAGAGGCACAGCACGCCGCCCTCCGTCGGCAAGCCTTTATCGGTGTTGAAGTCTGGACTGACAGCTTTGGCGGCTTCGGGATCGAAACGACCAGGACGTTCGGCGGCCAACAGCGTCCAATACGGATCGACCGCAATGCCTCCCGGCTCGTGCAATTCGAAATGCAGGTGCGGAACGGTGCTTTCGGCATTACCTGAATCGCCGACCCAGCCGAGCAGCTGCCCTTTGACGACGTGCGCACCGCGCTCGATCCCCGGAGCAAACGCGTGTTCACGGCCGCCCATGCCGTCATCCGTGCCTGGCGTATCGTTATTGATATGGAGATACCAATATTCATACCCCTCAGCATCCTTGATTTGGAGCATCCAACCGTAGGAGGCTTCCGTCTCGGTCAAGAAATCGATACGCCCGTCGATGACGGCGACGAGCGGTGTCATTTTATCGGCCAAGATATCGATCCCCTCATGCGAACGACCGCCGCTGCGACCGTCGTTGAAGGTGTCGGTAAAGCTCGCTTCGCCTTGTACGGGGAACAAGATCGGGCGAATTACCTCGGCGGAGGCCGGAAAGGCCCCGAAAGCCCCGAGCAGCAAAGACGCGAGAAGAAGTCGTTTCATGACACCAGGATACCATATTGACGTTCTTGGCTCTTTCTGCTACGTTTCAGCATCGTTCATTCGCCAATCACCAGAGGAGGCACCGTGACCGCCGATCCAGACGCTCGTCCCTCGTCAATCGCCGTTCAACTCCAACCCGCTTCGGGAATGCGCCGGCCGGACAGGCACGGGCAACTCCCCCACTTGTTTCAAACCGCACTACCGGACACGCCGATCGGGGAGCTCGAACTTGCCGACATCCTGGATGTGAACTGGGACGGCGTCCAAACCGCCATCGAGGATGCCATCGTCCGCGTCCGGCACGAGGGAGATCTCTCCTCCGGAACGATTCGCGAGACGCTCTGCGTGATCACGCTCGCGCTGCAAAAGCTCGAAATCGAGGCACCTGACCTCCGGAGGCAGATCCAGCGTCTCCCGAACCTGGGCTTCTGGGGCTGGATCTTCGCCGCGACTCCCACAAAATCTGGCCAGCGCCTCCGCCAGATCATCAAGAGCCATCGTGAGTTGAAGCAGCGGCAGCACGATCTCAACGATCATCGCAAAGCGATCTTCGAACTGCGCATCGAGCTCGCGGAGGAGATCGATCAGCGCGTGGGCCAGATGCTCGCGGCGGAAGATCATGAGTACCGCGATCTGCTCGCGCAACTGCAGATGCACCAAGCGCTGAGAACGACGGTGAAGAGCATTCTCGAAGAACTCGCGAAGCTCGACGAGCTCGAAGTGGAGCAGGTCGACTGGCACGAGGACGAACGAGAAACCGAGATCGAACAGATCACCGACAGGCTTCCATCGTACATCCAGTTCTGCCTGCGCCACGGCGGGACGCACGTGGAAGAGCGGGGCGACATCAAGGTCT
>CAYYII010000117.1:0-210 GCA_964471445.1 uncultured Gammaproteobacteria bacterium | reverse complement strand
CCTTGGATGCACAAGCCGCTCCGTTCGAACAGGCGTTGAGCGCAAAGCGCCAAGCCTGGAAGCAGAAGCTTTACGCCGACGCAACCGAGTAGCTCTTCGACCCCGCGCGCCTCATCATGGCGGGCGGTTTTTCATTCTTGCCCGAAGTTCTGGTGTCAGGCAGACTATCGCCAACGCTCCTTGGAAAGGACAGCCATGAAAAAGAAAGCC
>CAYYII010000116.1:0-3270 GCA_964471445.1 uncultured Gammaproteobacteria bacterium | reverse complement strand
GGCAATGCGCGCGCCAGAAGCGTCTTCCACTTGAGCGACGCCAATAGCTGGAAAATTGACCCTTCTGACGGCGAAGGCACGATCCTGCTGTCGGCCAGTTTCGATTCGAACGGCTTGCTGCAATCGATTCGCGTCGCGGCGAGCGACGGCAACGATGAAGGCGCATTCGGTATCAATCGCATGGGATTCCTCTTCAAGCCCGGCTGCGAGCAGATCGCGCAGGTCGATCAGCCTGGGGAATTCGGAGCCACAGTGGCGTTTACGGACGCCGTGAATGCCTTCCGCACGTTCAAGGGTTTTGACAGCCAGAGCGATCTTTTCACGCCGCCTCAGACGTGGGCGGTGGAAAACGCCTGCAAGCCCTTCGGTGCGATCGGAGCCATTTCCCAGCAGCCGCCCACGAAACCCTGGACGTATGTCGTGAAGCGTCTGGCTTCGGATGCGGAACAGTGCACGGTCACCGATTTCATGCAGGGCGCGGCTTACAGCCTCGAAGCGCCGTCGGCTTTGGGCGACACGGACTCCATTCGCCGCCTCTTCCGAAAAGTGTACGCGGTGTGGTCCTACGTCAAGCTGAACTTCAATGCCGGAGGCAACACGTATGCGAAAGAATCGAACCTGGCCGCCAATCCGGGCGACCGCGGCGAGACGTATTACAACGAAGCCGGAGCGGTCGATCCGATCACGCTGTCGCTGCGTACCAGCGCGGCGGCCATCGTCGGGAAAGTCTGGTATCCACCGGTCGTGGCAGCTGTCGACACCTCGAACTGTGATCTCAACGGGCGCTGCAAAATCGCGCGCATCAACGACATCACGGTCAACGGCAAGTTCCAAGGCGCGTTGCTTGGTGCCGAAGGTTCGTTGAACGTCACCGCCAAGTTTTACGCGTGGGCTTCCCATAACTCGATGCCGATCCTTCAGCGCACCGTGCTGTGGGGCGACTTCACCGCCAAGGAACCGCCTGCCAAGGGCTGGTACAAGAACCAGAAACCGTTCTGCTCGCCGGACATCTCCGACGAGAACGCGGTCGGGGAGTGTTCCGTCAATGGCATGACGTGCGACACGAATGCGGACTGTCTGGGTTCCGGTACCTGCGAAAAGGGCATCGGCAATCACTTCGGCAATACGCCGGGCGCGTGCAACGCGAGCACCTTCCAATTCGATCATACGTACACCTGCACTCTCCAAGACCTTGAGAGAATGCCGGCTTGCACGGGTCCTGCGGACGCGGCCGATAACGCGCCGTGCTACCGCTCGATCGGCGGCACGCCGACTTGCATCTACCGGCCGAAAGTCCAGATCGTCGACAACTGGGGCTGGTGCAACTGCACAGGCAATGCCTGCGCCTCCTCGCTGGGCGGCGCCTACAAAGAAGGCTGCGCGTTGAGCAACGCGCCGGCGAACGCGAAACCCTGGACGGAATACGGTGGCGAGATTCGTCTCGCACCGAGAGCACAAGACGCGGCCGCCTTCGTGCCGGGCGCGGTCCCGGGCGGAGGCAATGGCGGCGGCACGTTCGATCCGAGCGTCTTGGAGAGCCTTCTGAATGGCGGCGGCATGTTCCACCAATAAGACTATGACCATCTTTCAACGCTTGCGCGCGACGCTCAGCCTTTTCTTCTCCGAGAAGAAGAGGTTTTGGCGTCTCATGGCGTTGGGCGCGTGCGCGAGCGCCGGCTTCATCCTGCCGGCCGTGGCGCACGCGGGGGAGTGCGGCCTCTCGGCCGGCGGCGTTGTCTCCTGCATCGCGATGATCTTCGTCTGGATCTTCCAGATTCTGACGGCGCTCATGGGATATATCCTGATCTTGGAGGTCGGCGCGCTCATCCAGGTCGCGCAGTACTTCAACTTCGTTTCGCCGGGACCGACCGTTGTACGCATCGGCTGGGTCGTGACTCGTGACCTGGCGAACATGTTTTTCATCGTCTTCCTCTTGATCATCGCCTTCAGCACCGTCGTTGGCATCGCCAAATATCACTACGAGAAAACCTTGAAGACGCTCCTGATCATGGCGGTCGTCATCAACTTCTCGAAGACGATCTGCGGCCTCCTGATCGACGCGAGCCAGGTCCTGATGCTTTCGTTCGTCAACGGCTTCAAGTCCGCAGCCGCCGGTAACTTCTTGAACGCCTTCCAGATCAGCAAACTCTTGCGCCTGGCGGACGGCCAAAGCGGCTATGACTTCGGCTTGGTGCTGGCGATGATGCTTGCCTTCGTGCTCGCAGCGATCTCCGCCTGCGTCGTCCTCGTCCTGTTGGTCATGATGGTCTTCCGCGTCATCATGCTTTGGATCCTCATCATCCTTTCGCCGATCGCCTTCCTGACGGCGGCCTTTCCGATGGGGGGAAATTATTACGCGGATTGGTGGAGCGAACTCAAGAAATACCTGATCGGCGGCCCGGTCATCGCCTTCTTCTTATGGCTGGCATTAGCGACGGCTCAACAAACGGGCGGCAATCTTTCCGCCCCTTCGGAAGGCTGGGGCGTCCAGTCGACCGCCTCCTCGGCGGAAATCGCGGGCGAGGGCGGAAGACTTGGCGTCACGAATAACGCGCGCATTCCCAGCGAGGCGGGCCGGACCGACACGATTCTCAGCATGGTGATCGCTATCTGTATTTTGTTTGCCGGCCTCAAATTTGCCTCCAACCCGGCGATCGGAGGCATGGCCGCCGGTTTTGCCGGAAAAGTGAACAGCAAGGCCAAAGCCGCGCTCAAAGGCGCGACGATGTACGGCCTGAAGCGCACGGCTGAACCATTCGTGACGGGCGGCGGCAAGGCGCTCGCCAAAGTTCCGTTGATCGGCGGCGCAGGCCGTTACATGGCGATGACTGGTGAAAAGTGGAAGAAAGACCGCATGGCTTCGCGCGAGAAACTCTTCGGATCGCCTGAAGACATGGCGCGCTTGAGCCCGGGCGCGTTTGCGAGAAAAGTCGGCAGCTTGAAGGACCCGAAGGAAATTGACCGTTTCATGAAAGCGGCTTCTTCGAATCCGAAGATGATGGCAGCCTTGGTCGAGACGAAAGAATCGATCAACCCTCTTACGGGTGAAAAAACGAAACGGAGCGCGGCAAAGGACGTGCTGACCAACTTGATCAATGCTGGCAAAGGGACCGAGGCGGCCAAGCTCGCGTCTTCAGACAAGCGCCTCGGCGATCTGGTGAAAAATGATCCCGAGCTGCTCAAATCGATGTACGGGGGCGTAAAAGATGCCGCCGCGAAGGATCCCAACCTGGGCAAAGACCTCGGCGCTTTTGAACAGAAATTCCTGGT
>CAYYII010000115.1:0-3363 GCA_964471445.1 uncultured Gammaproteobacteria bacterium | reverse complement strand
CGGTTTCATGACAAGCACAAGATGTGGCTCGTTCCAGGAGGGCATATCGAAAACCATCAAACTGCGCCGGAAGCTGCGTTGGCGGAAGTCCGCGAAGAGGTTGGGCTTGAAGTCGAGCTTTGGAAAGGCAACAAGCTTTTCGATTACGCGGATGAAAGGTATGAAGAAATCCTTCCCCCTGTCGCTCTCAATATCCACTTCATCACCCCCGACCATCGACACGAAAGCCACGTCTACTTCGCCGCGTCGGAGTCGGACGTGATCACTGAACCGGATACGCACGAGCGCACCAATCAATGCGTCTGGATGACAAAAGAAGAGCTGCTCGCGCATCCCGAGATTCATCCAACGATCAAACTCTACGGAGCAAAAGCATTGGCACTTCTTGCCGGCTAGTCGCGCATGCGTAAGATTGACACGTCCGGACGGACGTGTTTTTCTTTGCACGGAGGAAAGCAAGATGCACGAAATCAGCATGCGTTTGCGCGATCTGCCTTCGTGGTACCGCGTTTCTTTCATCGACGATCCAATCGGCATCCGCATCGCCGCGCATCCTGCCGCCGCCGCGTCCTTGCTCGTACAAGGCGTCTATGAGCATGGCTGGTACTGGACGACCGAAGAGGCGATGGCGACCGAGTTGCCGACATTCATTCCTCCCTCGATCAATGCGCCCTGGGGCTTTGGCCCCTTATTGCAGCCGGGCACGGACACCGACGGCTGGCCGTGTTGGACCTGCGCATTTCCGCGCGTCGGCTTCGATGATCCCAATCCGGATTGGAAAACGGCCATCGCCTTGGCTTCATCGCTTGCGGAGCTCTTCCACGGATTGAACGCCGTTGATGTTCCCATCGAAGGTTCACGGCCGCAGGCGTACACGGTCTCCACGCATGTACGCCTCAACGCTATGGCGTACGGAGCCCCGATCAGCGCAACCGTCTCGGGCTGGTGGGCCGCGCGCATCGCCGATCGGTTCGCGGACCCGGCCTGCGAACACGAAGCTATTCGCCTTATCACCCAGACAATCCATCACGCATACGCGATGATGCACGGCGGAGACGTCACATCCCTTCTTCTCTGGGAACGCGCTTTTCACTTCACAAATCCAGACAAAGTCTTCTTTATCGCCCCTGGCAACGCTTGCGGCCTCGGATACGACTATGGCAACGCACGCAGCTATCCTTCGGGCGGATACGAACTCTCTCCGCACAATACCGACCATCCGGTTCAACAACTCTCCCTCTTGGCAGGACTCGCTCGACTGAGCAGTTACCTCGGACAGAAGCATTGACACGCCGCTCTCGGCGTGTTTTTCTTTGCACGGAGGCCGATGATGAATCCGTTCCTTCTGATGATTGAAGCGCTGCCGATGTGGCACGACATGGCATTCGAAGCGGCGCCAGAAGCCGCAATCGTCGTGCGGACGCATCCGCGCGTGCATGACGCAATCCTGGACGAGCTTTCAGCGGAGAAAGGCGCCGTCTCCAGGCACATGAGGATACAGGGCTTCGGAGCATACGCCCCGCCGTCCGACCCGCAGGGCTGGGGCTTTCCCCGCAGCGGGAACCGCCTTGGCGGAGGAAACCTCGTGACGGCCGCCGACGGCTGGACTCGCTGGAGGTTCCCGCTGCCGCAAATCGGCTACGACGACCGGGAACGGGCCGACCTGCAATCAGCCCTTGCGGTTTCGGCGACGCTCTCCGTTTTTTTCGATGCGCTGAAAAGCTGCGTGCGTGGCGTGCAGCCTGAGGCGCTCGGACCCGATCACCAGCTGATGCTCGTCACCCCTTCGCTTCAAGAGCGCGCCCTGCACGCCGCGCCGATCAGCGCGATCTTCTCGCCGGAAACGATACGGCGCATGCCGCAGATCGCTGCAACCGAAGCGATGGCAAGCGTCACGGAAGCGATGCGCACCGCGTGCCAGCACCTGTGGGGCGCGCCGCTCAACGAGGCCGAAGCGTTCGAGACGCGCTGTGATCCGCCAGAAGACGTGCACCTACGCATCCCGTTCGGCAACGCGGTCGGTCTCAGCCCTCGGCTGCATGGGCGTGGAGCTGGCCTCGGCTATGAACTCGACAGCCACAACGTCGACATGCCTTTTCACCAGCTCACGCTCCTCGCCGGCCTCGCCCGGCTCCATGAGCGCCTGGAACGCGCGCATTGACGCATCCGCTCGGATGTGTTTTTCTTTACCAAGCGTTCTTGCAAAAAAGAGGTCTCATGTCGGATCAGAAGCCGCCGCGCAATCGCGTCCTGAAATGGCTCGGCCACGTCGCTCTCATCATGCTGATTCCCATCATGTGTATGTTCGGCACCGAGGCGTCCCCGCGCCTCGACGGACCGGCCTTCGTGAGCATGGCCGGCTTCGCCGCCACGGTTCTCTTGTACGTATCACTCTTGATCGCCGAGCGGCGGAAGATGGGTCGAAACCGCCTGATGATCATTCCGCTTCTTGCCTGCTTCTGCCTCTCCTTTGTCTCGCTCTTCTTGACGGAAGAGGCCGTGGGCGTGGACGCTGCCCGCTTCGCGCTTGCCGCGCTGACGCTCCTCTTCCTTTCGATCATGTTCTTTACGGTCTTGTACTGGGGCGCGCAGGTCGAAGCCTTGCCTATCAGCATCGTTCTTGCGGCTTCAGCCGGACACGTCGGCCTCTTTCTCTGGACAGGACTCTCGTCGAGCTTCTTCGCCCACCTCGCCTACGGCCTCTTTTGCCTGTCGATCATCTGCGCTTGGATCCGCACGGAGTTGTGACCACGGAACCCGCCCCGTCTTGACAAACGGGGCTTTTTCTTTTAAAGTACCGGTATCCTAGGTACATCGTACCTGGGCGTTGTTTTAAGGGAGCTGGACGGCCGCGACCCGCCCAAAACAGGCGGATCGAGGAAAGTCCGAACACCGTTTCGCGGAGCAATCCGTGATTCAGAGATCGTTGCTAACGGCAACCGGGAACAACGGATCACATCATGTCTCGGGTAACGAGAGATGGTGCGGATACGCCAAGCCCAGGGAAGAGCGCAGCGCGAAAGCGCTTCGTTCGTGCGGCCCCGCATTCGCGGGGGTCCTATGAGAGCCGCGAGGCTTGCATGGGAAGCAACAGAAACATACCGCCACAGGCGCAAGCCGAAGCCTCCGCAAGGAGCGTGGTAAGGTTGAAATCGTGGGGTAAGAGCCCACGCGGCAGTCGAGTGATCGGCTCCGGGGTAAACACCGATCCGGTGCAAGAGCAAATTAGGTAGCTTGCTTGATCCCGATGGCAACGTCGGGACGAGAGAGATGGCCGTCGCCCGCGCAAGTGGGTACAGAATTCGGCTTACAGGCGACCTTAAAACGCATGAAAAAACGTCCCTCAACGGGGCGTTTTTTCTT
>CAYYII010000114.1:0-3398 GCA_964471445.1 uncultured Gammaproteobacteria bacterium | reverse complement strand
CCGGAAATCCGTGTCTCTGGTACATCGGCCGCATTGACAAGAGCGCCGCAGCTTCTGAAGGCACCTTCACCCTGAAGAATACCTATGTGAACAGGCCCGACGGTCCGGCGGCAAACGATTAATATGATGAAACGCCTTATTATCATCTTGAGCGCGCTCGCGGTCTTGGCCGCGGGTATCGCGACAGTTGTGATCATCGCGCGGACGCGGGCAGCGCGCCTAGCCGCGCCGGTGCCGGCTGCCGAAGCTCCTGCCTCGGAACACCCGAGCGCGTCCGCGCCGCCCGCAAACCCCGAGAAAAATTTGCAGGGAATCTTGCCTCGCGAACAGGACGGTCCTCGCGCGGTTTCCGCGGCGGCCCAGAAAGATTCCGATGGCGATGGCTTGATTGACGGCGAAGAAGCGATGCGCGGCACCGATCCGAAGCGCACGGACACTGATGCCGACGGCCTCAGCGATTCGGAGGAAGCCCGCACCTACTGTACGAATCCCTTGAAAGCCTCGACCGACGGAAAAACCCAGGACAAAGCCTGGGTGGCCGCGCGCGAACAAGAAGCCACCGCCGCGGGACAGCGCCCGAGCTTTTGTGTAGAATAAACGCGTATGATCTTCTTCCTCTTCGACGACACGACCGAGCCCGCGGATATCTTCGCTGAGATCCCTTCTGAAAAAACTTCCCAGCCTTCCGGCGCGCCTGCCGCGCAGGCTCCGACGACCCCGCTGCCGGTCGGGGAGTCCGGCGTCATTCTCCAGCAGGCCGCCTTCGGGAAGAAAGGCCTCATCCTTCTTGTGGTCGGTGTGCTCGTGATCGGAGGTGCCATCGCTGCTTTCTTTGCCTGGCGCGCCAGTCAATCTCCGGTCCAACCGATAACGGATGGCACGCCCCAACCTCAACCCGAACCGTCGCAGGAGCAGCCGCAGCCCGTACTCCAACCTCAGCCTGAACCGGAGCCGCAAGTCCAAAACGATACCGACGGAGATGGTCTCAGCGATACGCGCGAAGGCCAGCTTGGCACGAATGCGGGTTTGGTCGACACGGATAACGATGGCCTGTCCGATCGGGAAGAGGTCGAAATTTACCTGACCAATCCGGTCAATCCCGATACCGACGGCGATACGTATAAGGATGGCGATGAGGTCAAGAACGGGTACGATCCTAAGGGTCCGGGCAAGCTGCTGCAGATTCCTCCGGCCTGATCATAACGCGTACAACCATGCCCGAGCAGCCCGCTCCGCAACTCGGCGCACAAAAAGATCCGGTGATCTACACGATTCCGGACCAGTTTTACGGCGTCGCCGCGAAAGCGCAGCTTCCCAAAGAGACATCCCTCGTTCCGCCGGCTCCCGTCGCGCCTGCGATGCCTGGCGCTGCTCCGGTGCCGCCGAAGCCGGTCGCAGAAAAGGGAAGCAAAAAATGGCTGCTGATCCCGATTCTTGCCGTCGTGCTGCTTGTCGGCATGGGCGTTGCTGTCTGGTGGTTCTTGCGCCCGCCTGCATCCCCGCAGCCTGTCGAGCCTTCGGTGACGCTGCCTCTTCCCGAGACGCAACCAACGCCAGAACCAGAACCCGTTCCGGAACCCGCGACAACCACACCGCAAACGCCTCAGCAGGAGGACGCGACGGTTGATACTGATGGCGATGGCCTGACGAATGCCGAAGAAACGTTGTATCGCACGGGTCCGCTCAACAGCGACACGGATGGCGACGGTTATTCGGATGGCCTTGAAGTCACGAATCTTTACAATCCGATCGGTTTCAAGCCGACCAAGCTGATTGAAGCCGGTTTGGTCACGGCCTATGCGTCCACAGAGCAGCTTTTCCAGGTGCTCTATCCGACCAGCTGGGTTGCCAGCGCTCCTCCCGATAAAACGAAGTCCGTGCAATTTCGAGATGCCAAGACGGATGACTTTTTCGAGATCGTGCCCGAACAGAATCCGGAGAAACAGTCCTTGCTTGATTGGTATCTGAGCCGGCACCCGGGCGCTTCAACAGGCCAAATCCAGCAGTTCGCAACGAAGAGCGGGTTGGACGTCGTGCAGGAACCGGCATCTACCGGCGGTTCTACGGCGTATGCCGATGTCGGCGACAGAAACATCTACAGGATCACGTACCTGCAAGGTCCCCAGGGTTTCCTGTACCGCACGACCTTCTCGATGTTCCTGAACGGTTTCAGCAAGAAGCCATGACCGTTTCCGTTCCGGTCGCGCGGCGCGTCAAAGCCCCGGTCAGCGACATGTGGGTGAAAAAAACGGTCGAAGCCGCCCTGCGCGGCGCGAAAGCCAAAGGCACCGCCGAGGTCGGGGTCGTCTTCGTTTCCGATCTTGAAATGACCAAGTTGAATGCGAAGCACCGCGGAAAGAAAAAAACGACGGATGTGCTCTCGTTCGCCGACGGCGAGCGCGGCTTGCTGGGCGACGTCGTGATCTCGGTCGCGCAAGCCGAGCGGCAAGCGAAAGCGGCGGGGAAGCCCCTCCGTTCCGAGCTCGCGCTCCTCATCGTGCACGGCGTTCTCCATCTCTTGGGATACGATCACGAGACGCTGAAAGACGAGCGCGTGATGTTTCCGCTCCAGGAGCGCATCCTGAAAACCCAAACGCATGCTTGATCCCAAACGATTCCTGCGCAGCCTCGCGTTCGCCCTGAAGGGGATCACGACATTGGCGCGCGAAGAACAGAGCTTCCGCCTCCAGCTCCTGGCCGCGGCCGTCCTCACCTTCTTGATGTTCGCGTTCGATCTCACCCGTGGAGAAAAAGCGCTGCTCGTCGTTGTCGCCGCCATGACGCTCGTGTTAGAATTGCTGAATGGCGCCGTCGAACGTCTTGTCGACCTGTTCAAGCCGCGCATGCATGCGTATGCCGAACAGATCAAGGACATGATGGCCGGCGCGGTCCTCGTCAGTTCGGTCGGCGCGCTCCTTGCGGGCGTTTTAGTGTTCTGGCCCCACGTCTTCAAGTGAATCCCATGGCCAAATCTTCCTCCAACGAAATCGTCGCGGGTCTCGACATCGGCTCCTCGTCGGTGCGCGTGGCCGTCGGCCAGCGCGCGGCCTCCGGCAACGGCCGCGAGTCGATCCAGATCATCGGCGCGGCTGAAGCGCCCTCGGTCGGCGTGAATAAAGGCGTGATCACCTCGATCGAAGACGCTATCTCTTCGGTTTCTACCTGTATGGAGAAGGTCGAGCGCATGACTGGCGTGCAGATCGAGCGCGCCTTCGTCGGGATTTCTGGCAGCCACGTCGTTTCCCAGGAATCCAAAGGCGTCGTGGCCGTGTCGCGCTCGGATGGCGAGATCCGCGAAGAAGACGTCGAGCGGGCGCTCGAAGCCGCCCGGACTGTCGCCACGCCTTTGAACTACGAAATCCTCCACGTCTTGCCGAAGAGTTTTATTGTCGACGGCC
>CAYYII010000113.1:0-3415 GCA_964471445.1 uncultured Gammaproteobacteria bacterium | reverse complement strand
ATTTCGTACAGCACCGTCACGTCGACGACGACGTCTTGCGAACCGGATTGAATCGAAGGCGCGCCGGCCCCGCCCGTATTTTGCGCCGCGTCTTTGGCGTAGTATATCGGCGACGGTTCGTAGCCCGGACTTTCGCTGAAGCCGACGACTTTGCCGAGACGCACGCCGGCCGCATTGGCCAAGGCCTGCGCTTTTTTCTTGGCCATTTCAAGCGCCTTCATGCGCGCCTGTTGACGAAGATCTTCCGGCTCGTCGATCGTGAAGGCCACACCGCCGACTTGGTTCGCGCCGAGGTCGCCCGCAGCCGCGAGAATTTCGCCGATCTTGTCGAGATTCCGGATCTTCAAATCGATGTTCTGCGTGACCATGAAGCCGCGCTGGACCTGGCGTCCGCTCAGGTAGTCGTACTGCGGGTAGATCGAATAGTTGCTCGTCTTGATGTCCTCCGCGGCAACGCCCAAGCTCTTCACTTTTTCAATGATCGCGTTCATCTTGGCGGCGTTCTCCTTTTGGGCCGCGGAGACGGTCTTGCTCTCGGTCTGAACGCCGATCGAAACCGTGGCGATGTCCGGCGCGGCCGTGACTTTCCCTTCAGCCGAGATCGCGATCGTGTCGCGCGCCGCATCCGGACGCCCGATGTAGTCGCTCTGCTTGGCAGCGTTCAGCGCCAAGATGGCGACGTAGAGCGTGCCGACGGCGATCAGCAGGTTCCACAAAACCTTCGAGCCCTTCCGCCTGCGCATGAGCCCACCGCCGCAGCCGCACACTCCGCCATTCCCGCATCCGCATCCTCCAGTCATGTTTCCTTCCATAAAAGTTGCTAGGTGGATGAATCTTCTTCGTCGATACGCAGCGCCTGCAGTCCCGGTAACGCTTTGCCTTCTAGGAATTCGAGCATCGCGCCACCTCCGGTCGAGAGATGATCGATGCAGTCAGCCAATCCGGTGCGATGGAGCGCGACGGCCGTTTCTCCTCCGCCGGCGATCCCGAACGTCTTGCCGCGAGAGCGCGCGGCGATCAATCTCCCGATCGCCAGCGTGCCGTGGCTGAACTTCGGAGCCTCGAAATAGCCGAGCGGCCCGTTCCAGACGATCGTCTTGGCCCCGCGAATATAGGCGGAATAGGCCGAGATGGTTTTCGGGCCGATGTCGAGGATCGCTTCATGATCGCGGCAGAGATCGAACGGCTCTTCCTGCAGGTCGACGACTTGCGCGGGGCCGTCGAGATCTTTGGGATTCCCGATCACGACGTCGTGCGGAAGAATCAATTTTTTGTAGTACGGGTGCCGCATCAGCTCGCAAGCCGCTTCGACATCCTCGTCGCTGCATGGCGTCGCGCCGATGCAGTGACTCTGGGCCTTGAAGAACGGCGCGATCAAGGCGCCGCCCAAGAGGACACGGTCGGCGGAGGAAAGCATTTGCGAAAGAACGCCAATTTTGTCCGAGACTTTGGCGCCGCCCATGAGGACAAGATACGGCCGCTCGGGCGCGTCCATAACTTTCTCAAGTGCCGCGACTTCGGCGATCAAGAGCGGACCGGCATAGGACGGCAGATACCGTGTGATGCCGACGATCGATGCGGCCGCGCGATGGCACGTGCCGAACGCTTCATCGATATACAGATCGCCGAGGCGCGAAAGCGCTTGGGCGAAGGCGAGATCGTTTTCTTCCTCCCCTTTTTTGAAACGGAGATTCTCGAGCAGAACGACCTGGCCGTTTTTCATCCCGGCAATCGTCCGCTCAACGTCTTCGCCGACGCAGTCGGAAAGTTTTTCGACAGGGTGAGGCAACAGCTGCGACAAACGTTTGGCGAGCGGATCGGTTTTGAGCGCCGCGACTTTTTTTCCGTCAGGACGGCCCAGGTGAGTGGCGATGACGACGCGAGCGCCGGCCTTGCTCAGGCGTTCGATCGTCGGCACGACCTTGCGGATACGCCAGTCTTCGTCGGGGCTGACCTTGCCGCGCCCAACCGGCACGTTGAAATCGGCGCGCAGCAGCACGCGTTTGTCTTTGACCGATTTAAGATCGTCGAGCGTGCGCAGCTTCATAGGTTGTTGCGGCGAAAGACCGTAAGCGGCGCCTTGATCATCTTGAGCGCGCTCTTGAGCGGCAAGGTCGTCAAGAAATAGCGGATGTCCGCGACCAAGCGTACCGGCCAGACGAACACGCCCTTGAAGCGCAGACCAAAGACATCGGCTACGCCCCAAGCCCCGCCCATCGGCACGAGCGCGTGCATAGCCGGGAAGCGGTAGCGCGCGAGCGGTTTCCGATCCATCGTGCGCACGATGTTTTCCGCCGCCAGTTCGCCCTGATGAATGGCGCCTTGCGCTAACTGCGGCACGGGCCGCTTGTTTTTCGGATCGATCAACGCCATGCCGTCGCCGACGGCCCAAACCCCCGGCATGCCGCGGACCTGCATCGTATCTTCCACTTCGATCCGGCCGCGCGCGTCAGTCGTCACGCCCAGGCTTTTCACGACGGGGTTGGCGCGGAAGCCGCCGCACCAGACAAGAAGATCCGTCGTGATTTCCTTCAAGCCTTCGTTTTTGAAATCGCAGATCAGCGACTCCATCGTTTCGCCGGTCTTGAGCGGGCGCGGCGCGAGCACGACGTGATCCTTATGTGCGCCCTTGATGCAGGCGTCCAAAATCAATTTCACGCCAAGCTTCTCAAGACGGGCCTTCGCCCAAGCTGACAGCCGAGGATGCAGCATTTGAAGCACTCGAGGAGACGCTTCGACGAGCTCGATCGAATATTCGCCCGCGCCAAGCATCTTCTTTTTGACCTGCGACTTCATGAACATCGCGGCCTCGCACGCGAATTCGACACCGGTCGGCCCCGCGCCGCCGACAACGATGCGGATGAACGGGATTTCGTTGCGACGCTTCTGCTCGACGAGCCACTTCAGCTTGCGATGCACGACGATCGCGTTCTGCAGACTGTACATCGGCACACCGTGCTGCTCGAGGCCTTCGATGCCGTAAAAATCCGGAGCTGTGCCGAGGGCGACCACGAGATGATCGAAGGGCAGCCTGCGATCGTCGGCCAGCCGGACGGTTTTTGCGCCCCAATCGACGCCGACGACTTCTTCGTATTCCACGTTCACCCCGCGGGCGGAAAGATGGGTGCGCAAATCCTCATACGGAGTGGCGACCCCCGCCTTGAGCTGCTCCTCCGGCGCATCGCCGGTCGCAACTTCGTAGAGCCAAGGACGAAAAAGATGATGCGTGCACTTGTCGACCACGACAATCTCGCAGCCGGAGCGCGACCCCAAGCGTTTCGAAAGCTGCACGGCCGCCGTCAGGCCCCCGAAACCAGCTCCGAGAATCACAATGCGCGCGCAGCGCGAGGACGTTGCCATATGCGGAGAGTATACCATCCCCGCGTCATCCGGGCGAAAACAAAATCAACAGCTT
>CAYYII010000112.1:0-3436 GCA_964471445.1 uncultured Gammaproteobacteria bacterium | reverse complement strand
CATGGGCGCCGAACGCGAGATGATACGCCATGCTCTTCCTGCCCGCACCGAGGTTTGCACCCTCGTACACATCGAAAAGCTCAGCGGATTTCACCAGCGGATCGGCGTCCGCGAGCTTGGCCGCGATAGCGGCATGCTCGGCTTGCCGCGCGACAACAAAGGCGAGGTCGCGCTTCACGCACGGAAAGTCCGGGATCGGCGCGTAGCGCTTGCCTTCGTTGGCCAAGAACGCCAGCATCGCGAAATCGAGGCTGACGGCGGCGACGCGGCGGTCGACGCCAAAACGGCGCAGGAAATTCGGATGGAATTCGCCGAAGCCGCCGAGCATCTTCCCATCCACATTGATGACGCCGCTCCGGCCTGGATGCCAGACGTCGGAACCTTCGCCGCGCTCGATTTTCGCGCCATGCACGCCCAACTCTTCAAGCAACGCCTCGACGAGGCCCTTGATCACAAAGACATCCCGTCCATCTTCATGGCGGCTCCAGGATGCGATCACGAGGCGCGGGGTTTCAAGCGGCAAGTCTCCTTTACGGGGCGTATAGACGTTAGCCAATTCGAAGGCACGGCCTTCGACGACTTCTTCCTGATTTTCTGAAATGACGCGCAAGAGACTGCCGATCAGCCGATCGCGCATGAATTCGAATTCTTCCGTCAGCGGATTGCTAATCCGCAGCATGTCCTGCGCGCCGCAATTCGATTTCTCGGCCAGTTCTTTGGAAACAAACGAATAGGTCATGAGTTCCGTGCAGCCCCAATCCTTCAAATGACGCTTGGCACGATCTTCCCAAAGCAGGACCTTGTCCGTGACAGCGCTCGGAAGCCGGCCTTTCGGCAGGACCGACGGGAGATTGCCATATCCGTAGACGCGCGCGACTTCCTCGACGAGATCACGCTCCCCTTCGATGTCGTGATTGCGCCAGAACGGAACGGTCACGGCCCACTTCGCGTCGGAACCAGCAACCTTGAAGCCGAGATCTGCCAGAATCTTTTTCATCTTGGCAACGGGAATGTCGACACCGATCAGCTCGACGGCGCGAGCCGGGCGGAACGGGAAAACCAGCGCTTTGTAGGCGGAAGCGCGCACGTCGATGACCTTGGAAACGATTTCCGCACCGGCAAGCTCGACCGCGAGCTCGGCCGCGCGGGCGAGGGCGGGATCCGTGCATTCGGCCGAGAGGCCCTTTTCGTAGAGCTGGGAAGAATCGGAATGCAGGTTGAGCGCGCGTGCCGTGCGGCGGACGGAGACGGGGTCGAAGGAGGCGGATTCAAAGACGATTGTTGTGGTCTTTTCCGTGGCACCGCTCTGTTCGCCACCCATGACACCAGCCACAGCGACAGGACCTGCGGCGTCGGCGATCACGAGCTGTCCAGCTTTCAATGCATACGCATTGCCGTCGAGCGCTTTCATTTTTTCCCCTTCAACAGCTTCTCGTACGACGATCTTTTTGCCCTGTAGTGCGTCGTAATCAAAGACATGCATCGGCTGCCCGAGTTCGAGGCGGACGAAGTTCGTAATGTCGACCAGGTTGTTGATCGAACGCACGCCAGCTGAGGCAAGGCGCTCCTTCATCCACGCCGGACTGGGACCGACATTGACGTTCGTCATGACCAGCGCTTGATAGCGCGGGCAGAGCTTTTTGGCTTCGACGGAAACCGCGAGCGGCAGCGCTTTTACGCCCGCTTTCATCTTCGGCAGCTTGGCAGGCTTCGCGAGCATCGGGGCATCCAAAATTGCCGACGCTTCAAGCGCCATGCCGACCATCGAGAACGCATCGGGGCGGTTAGACGTGACCTCGACGTCGAAAATGACATCATCCATCTTGAGCGCTTCGGCGAGCGGCGTGCCTGGCTTCAATTTCAAATCCGTGAGATCAACGATCTCCTTTTCTTCTTTCTTGGGGAAACGGTCGAGAAGGCCGACCTCGTCGGCTCCGCAAATCATGCCGTAGGAATTCACGCCGCGCAGCGCAGCTTCCTTGATTTCGACCGGCTCCCCTTCGCCGTGCCACTTCACCCATGAGCCCGGCAGCGCCACGACCACGAGTTGATCTGCCGAAAGGTTGGAGCCGCCGCAGACGATGTCTTTCGTCATGGTGCCGAGATCAGTCTCGACAACACGCAACTTGTCAGCATTCGGATGCGGCTTCACCTTCAGAATTTTCCCGACGACGACCTTCTCTAAACCCGCGCCTTGCGGATGGATGCGCTCAATCGAAGGACCGGACAGCGAAAGCCGCGCCGCGAATTCCTGCGGCGTGTGCTTCAGCTTCACATACTGTTTCAGCCAGTTGTAGGAGACGAGGAGATTCATGTTATTTGACGTTCACGAGAACGATCGCCGCGACCGCAAAACCGAGGCCGAGCCAGTTCCACCACATTAATTTGTCGTGGAAGACGATGACACCGGCGGCGGCAGCGAAGATTACGCCACAGATCGAAAGAAGAATGATCGCGCGGGACAAGTCAATTTTCGAGAGCCCGTACATCTGAAAGATGAATCCCGTAAACGAGACGAGGAACGTGAAGGCAAACGCGGGATTGATGAACGTGCGGAAAGAATACCCCAGATTGCCGAGCGCCTTTTTTTGGAAGACATCGGCGACCGTGTAGAAGACTTGCGCGATCAGGATGGCGAGGAAGCCCATATCAGAACTGCTGCAGGAACCGGAAATCGTTGCGGTAGAGGCGGCGCAAGTCATCGAGCTTCAAGCCGTCGCGCATCATCATCGTGCGCTCGACGCCCCAGCCGAAGGCGAAGGCCGTCCATTCCTCCGGATCGACGCCCCCGGCTTTGAGTACGTTGGGATGGAGCATTCCCGCGCCGCCGAGCTCGACCCAGCCTTCTTTGCACACGCGGCACTTCGCGTTCTCAATGACGCCCGTCCCGCCGCATAGGTCGCAGGTGATATCCACTTCAAAGGAGGGTTCCGTGAAGCGGAAGTGGAACGGCCGTAGGCGCGTCTTGCGCGTCGGCCCGAAAAATTCGCGCGCGAAATGATCGAGCACACCTTTGAGATGCGTGACGGACAAGCCGCGATCGACCATCAGGCCGTCGAACTGATGGAACATCGGCACATGCGTCACATCGCTCTGACGGCGGTAGGTTTTGGAAATGTTGATGACGCGCAGAGGCAACTTCCCCTTTTGCAATTCGCGCACGTCGCCGGACGTGGCGTGCGGCGTGAGAATCATCTTGCCGAGCTTCGGATGCTCGGGCGCGTCGACGAAAAACGTCTCCCACTCGTCGCGGGCAGGATGATCCTTCGGCATGTTGAGCGCTTCGAAGGCGTACCAGTCCCATTCGACTTCCGGATGACGCACGCGAGTGAAACCGATCTTGGAAAAAATGTCGTTGATGGCGGCGACGGCATCGGTCACGAGATGGACGTGGCCCTGCGCAGGGCGCGTGCCGGGTGCGGTCAGGTCGATCCAC
>CAYYII010000111.1:0-3446 GCA_964471445.1 uncultured Gammaproteobacteria bacterium | reverse complement strand
GGGCCCGCACCCTCGGAGCGAAGAGCCTGCGCGCACTCCCGCATGGTGGCTCCCGTCGTCCAAACGTCATCGACCAGGAGAATCGGCAGGCCTTTCATCGCGCCAGGCAACCGCGCTGCGAACGCCTGGGCGACGTTCTTAGAACGGTCCTCCGCGCCGGTTTGCGGTTTCGTACGCAAGGTACGGAGGAGCCAGCCTTCGCACATAGGGAGATCGAGCGTCGTCGCGAGCGCCGCGGCCAGCATCGCGGCCTGATTGAAGCCACGCTCGCGCAAGCGCGCCGGATGGAGCGGCACCGGGATGATGGCGGCGTTCCGCGGGCAAAAACTTGCGCCGATTTTGACACACCATTTTCCTGCGAGGAGCCGGAGCGCCGGAGCCGCGCAGGTCCAGCCTTCAAATTTCAGGTCATGGAGAAGCGTCCGCACAAGCGGGTGCGCATAGGGAAAAGCGGCCGACACCCGAAGCGAGGTTTCAGCCCAAAAACGCGGCGCAAGCGGGATGGTCGAGGCGCAGCCGTCGCAGCAATGCCTTCCGGCCTTGCCGCACGCGATACATTCAAGTGGGAAGAGGAAATCAAAAACGCGCCCGAACATACGGGCGCGTCCTACGGGATTCAGCTTGCCGGTGTCAACTCGTTTTCCCAGCGCGAGGCGTCGACTTTCCACTCCTCCCCCTCTTTCTTCAGTTCCATGCGGAGCGTGCGGTAGCCGACCACCGTGGTTGTCCCGGAAATTTTTTCCTGTTGAAGCGTCACGGCGATGACGGCCGTACCGGCCTCGGCATCATACGTGCGGACGGCGGTCGAGATCTTGACGCTCGTCACGCCTTCAAACGTCTGCCCTTGCTGCGACGTGGCCGCCCTCAAAGAGGCTTCGGTCTGAGCACGGTACGTCGCGGTCATGACCGGGAGCAGGTCGCGAAGATTCTGATAGTCCCCCTGATTCGAGTAGCTCCCGAACCGTTCGGCGAATAACTCGGCCATTTGCGCGGCGGCGGTGCGTCCAGCCGGCGGCGCGACGTTCGGCGTCAAGGGATCTTGGATGATGGCGGCGGCAGCCTTTTGCTCAGGCGTCACCGGCGTCTCCTGGGTCGTCGGAGCGGAAACTTGCGGCTGAGGCAACGCGCGGCGCACGAGAAGAATGGCGGCGACAATCACGCCGAGCAAAAGAACGGCAAGTACGACGATCAGGATAGCGCGGCGGCGGTCGGTCATAGGTGTTATGCGGGTTTGACAGCGGGATTTTCAGCGGACTGCAGCAACTGGGCGTCCAGCTCCTTTTTGGCATTCTCGATCTCAAGCAGTTGGCGCGGATCGGAGGTGATGATCTGGTCTTCGGCGTACGAAGCGACCACTTTGATAGCGGCGTGTCGGGAGCCTGCGAAGAAGATGCCTTCGCCCACGCCGGCTTCGAGCAGGAGATACTTCTCCCCTTCCGTCAGCAAGAACGTCTTCTGCACGAGATCGATCGAGGCCGGCGACTGCTTGAGAAGCACCTGGAGCGACGAGTTCGTGACGATCGCCTGGCCGTATGGCGAACGCAGGAAATCGTTGACGTCCTGAGTGATCGTCGTGACGCCCAGGAAGTATTTGCGGCAGCGCTTGACGAGGGCGAAGATGAATTTGGCCGAATCGTCGTTCTGCATGAGCCACCAGGCTTCGTCGATGACCAGGATGCGCTTCTTGCGTTCCGAACGTACGACGTTCCAAATGTAATTGACGATCGTATAGACCCCGAGCGGGCGCAATTCGTCTTCCAAGTCGCGGACGCTGAAGACGACGAGTTTGTTGTCCATCTCGATCGTCGTCTGCGAGTTGAGCAGGCCCGCGAACGTGCCTTCCGTATACTTGCGCAGCTTGATCTGCAGGTCTTCCGTGCCAGTGATGCCTTCAAGCACTTGCTGGAAATCGGAAAGGACGGGCGGCTCGACGGTCGCGAGGTCGACGCCGGGGATAATGTCCTTCTTAGCGTACGTCTCGAGCAAGGCGCGGTCGATGATCGAGTCTTCGGCCGTCGTCACCGAACCGAACATGATGCGCATGAGGCCTTTGACCGCGATGACGCCCGAACGAATGATGTCTTCGGACCGCACGTCTTCCCCGACCGGCCGCGGTAAATCGAAGATGTTCAATTTCGAGTCCGACGCGAGGGAAATATTGATGTATGTCCCGCCGACCGCTTCGGAAAGGTGCTTGTACTCCATTTCCGGGTCGATGATGATCACTTCGGTGCCGAGCATGAGCGAGCGCAGCACTTCGAGCTTCACGGCATAGCTCTTGCCGGCGCCGGACGTCGCGAACACCACGGCATTGGCGTTCTGGAGGGAAAAGCGATCAAACAAGATCAAACTGTTGTTGTGGCGGTTGATTCCGTAGAGGATGCCGTTGTCCGAGGTCAGATCGGCGGAGACGAACGGGAAACCCGAGGCGATCGGGCTCGTGTTCATATTGAAGGTGATCATCAACTCGTCGTTACCGGCCGGCAACGTGGAGTTGAAGCCTTGCTCGGACTGGTAGAGGACGCGCTTCGTGTAGATCAGCTTCGATCCGAACATGCCTTCGACTTGGTTGGTCAGGTCGTCGAGTTCTTTTTCGGACGGGGCGAACATCGTGACGTACAGGGCAAACTGGAAAAAATGCTCGATCCCCTGGGTCAGGTCGTCACGCAGTTTTTCAATGTCGCGCAGCGCCGTTTCGCGGAGCGGATCGCGAGCCGCGCCCTTCTCGGCATCGCCGAGAATCTGCGCCTCGAGCACGCCCACTTTATTTTTCAGCTGTTTCAAAATGATTTCCGGCTGGACGGGGTAGAAGAACATGCTGACGTCCATCGTCGCGGAAAAATTGATGATCGGCGTGAACCAGCCGAGCGACAAGTAGCGCGGGTATGTCACGACGAAGACCGTTCGGGCGTACAAGTCGCCCAGACGCACCAGATTCGATTTGATTTCGAAGGCGGCCGGTGCGATCAGATCACGCAACGTAACGACGCCTTTGCGATAGACGCGCTCCTCCTCCAACTTGATGCGTTCCTCTTGAGCGAGGCGCTTTTTCTCGTCGGCGGAGAGCTTTTGCTTCTCTTCTTTGGGGGCGGCGGTTGACGCGGCCGCGGCGGGATTGAAGGCCATAGGTCAGGCTTCGACGCGCAACGCGTCCGTTTTTTGAAGCTTCTGCGTCTCCATCGACTGGGGATTGTAAGCCGTGTAATACAGCTCAATCAGGCTTTGCGTGTCGAGCATGACGCTCGAAAGCCCCATCGAGCCCAAGCCAGCGCGCACGCCGTCGACTTTCACCATCACGTCTTTTTTCCGCTGTTGGAATTGTCCTTCGCGCAAGCGCGCGGACACGAGTGGCGACAGCACTTCCGACATGCGGGCGAAAAAACCCTTGCGTTTGGACGTCGCCGGGTTATACGGCACGATAACGAAAAATTTCTTCTGCATGATTT
>CAYYII010000110.1:0-3466 GCA_964471445.1 uncultured Gammaproteobacteria bacterium | reverse complement strand
ATCACAAGGGTCTCCAAAACCCTTGTCGTAGGTTCGATTCCTACCGCCCCTGCCACAAAAATCTCTGCCAATTACGGCAGGGATTTTTGATAGGCTACCAGAAGTTAGAGTTGGAGGTTTTTTATGCTAAACTTTGACCCTATGAAAGTGGCCGTGTTCTCGGAGGGAAAAAGTAGCGAGCACAATGAGGATTTCTACGGATACAATGACACGACATTCGTAGTTGCCGACGGCGCGACCGATAAAAGTGGAAGCAAGTACAACGGCAAAACCGGCGGCGAAATCGCGTCTCGACTTGTCGTTGAAAGCTGCCTCACGTCCAGTCTGAATGGGAAAGAGCTTGTCGATCTTCTGAATGAAAAGATTGCGGAAACCTACCAGGATCTGAACCTTGCAAAAGTTGTTCGTGATCCAAAGTTTCGCTTTAGCTGCTTTTTCGCTGTGGCTCGAATTGTTGGCGACGAAATCATCATAACAAGCCTCGGTGATACAGGTTTCCGCATCAATGGTAAAGAAGTTCATCGAGAAACAAAGCGAGTCGATATCGATAACGCCGAGGAACGAGCGCGGTACATCGCTCAAACCGGTGATATTGAAAGTGCTCGCGCTCACATCATGCCGTTGCTCTTGAAACAATTCGACTATCAAAATAATGGCGAACACGAGCTTGGTTACGGCGTCGCTGATGGAACGGTAACGCCGGAAAAATTCATCCGCACTTTCAAGTATAAGCTTGGCGATATTGAAACTCTGGAAATTTTCTCCGATGGGTATTTTGTAATCCCATCAGGAGCACATATTGAAGATTGGGAGAGCATGCACCAAATGGTAGAACGGGAAGATCCCGATAAATGGAAGAAGTTTAAGTCGACGAAATTAAAAGACGATCGGACGGTAGTAGTCGTGGATTTCCATGGCTAAAATTCTAACCTCGTTCGCTAGCCCCTGCCATAAAAATCCTTGCTTAAACGAGCAGGGATTTTTATTTCAACAGACTTGACTTTTTAGCTTAAAAGCGCTAACTTTTATTTGGAGGTCAAACATGGCACAAGCTCCGAGACCCGGAATGAGCATGGGCATGCAGCTGGGCGGCCCGAGCGGCCGCCTGGAGATGCAGCAGGGTCTGGTGATGACTCCGCGCATCCGCCGCAAGGTGGACCCCGCGGAGATCCGCCGCCAGACGCTGCTCCCTTCCCGCGCCGCCCGTTCCAGCACCCGCAAGGACTGAAGCAAGGCGTCTCATGACACCCGAGCGATGCTCGCGAGGGTGTCCTTTTATTTTTGAGAACGCGCGCCTATAATCGCCATATATGATGGAGATCTATACGCCGCCCGGAAACGACGCTGAGCAGGAGTCCGCGCATGACCGTCCAGCATCCACGGAAACGTTTTTATCAATCTCCGAAGATGCAACCTCCGCCTCGCGCAAAAATCTCGCAGCACTCCTTAAGGGGACGCAGGACCTGCCGCAAGGCGGCATCGAAGCCGCGCAGGCGATTCGAAAAACATTAATCGCGCAAGGTTACCAGTACGATGAACGCGTCTTCACGGCCGGAGCCCTCTTGCAGAAACGCCGCGGCAACTGCCTTGGATATGCCATGCTGATCGGCGGCATGCTGGGCGAGAAAGGGTATCAACCATCTTTTGAGATTATCCTGCATCCCAAGGACGCCGTAGAAGCTCAGGACGAAAAGCTCTTTCAGGAACTCCTGACCGGCGAGCATTTTGACTACGAAAACCCCCAGCTGCCGGAAGAAGAAGCGGAGCATCCCGTCTACAGATTTGCGCCCCTTGAACATCCTGTGCTCATACTTGACGGCTTGCCGTTCGAGACGACCTCATTGGAAGAAGAGGCGGAAGACGCCACTTGGTCTCCGCCGGCTGAACGTCGCATCGAGGCCACCTACGGGCAGCTGGCCTCAAACATCCCCTTGGATCGCGCGAAAATCCTCATCAACCAAGGCGGGAAGGATGCTGAACAGATACAAGGCCTGATACAAAAGTCCATCGATCTCTGGCAAGACAACCGGTCCGCTTGGGCGTTGCTGTGGGAGCTTGCGCGGGCACGCAATGACGATGCCCTCAAAGAGGGCGCCTTTCGCCGCTATCAAGAAATCGGCGGTGACGACTCGCGGTATCACTACGACATGTTTCGCATGACGGACGATGAAAGACATTTGGACAAGGCGCTGGAACGTTTTCCGGCATACATCGACCCGTTCATCCAGAAAAAAGTCTACCGCGAGCCGGATCCGGCGGAGGCGCGTTTCAATTTTGCGGTGGCGGCGTGGTGCGTCGCCAATTCCAGCACAAGCAGCCTCAAGAATTTCTACGCGGAGCACAAAAATAAGCTCATCGCGCTCTTCGGAAAAGAACGCGCGAGAGAACTGGCTTCAGTAAGGCGGAAGCGTTAAACCTGGCGAGTTGCATCTTAGACGTCCAAACGTGCCACCTGAGTTGTCGGAAACATCGGACCAGCAGGACGCCGGCTGTGGATGCGTCCATTGACATTCTGATTGAAGAGACTACTCTTTTGTAAATATGTACGTGGTGACGGCGGGCAAAGCTTTTAATGACATTGATGCCTTCGGCTGCGCGATCGCGTACGCCGAACTTTTGCGCAAAGAGGGAAAGGACGCCCAAGCGGTTTTTATCGGACCACTGAATCATTCCGTCACGCCTTTGGCGCTCGAACAAGGCGCCGCGTATGCGACGAACCATGCACCGGCTCCCGAAGACCGGTTCGTGTACGTCGATCTTTCTGATCCAACGCATTTCGCGTTTCCACACCTGGATGCGTCGAAGGTCGTCGAAATCTACGATCATCACTACGGATTTGAGGCGTATTGGAAAACGCAGCTCGGCGAGCGATCGCATATCGAGCGCATCGGCGCGGCCGCGACGCTGATTTGGGAGGAGTTTACGAAGCGCGGTTTCGCCCACGGCATCTCAGCCGCGAGCGCCAACCTTCTGGCGTTGGCGATTCTTCAAAACACGTTGAACTTCACTTCTTCTGAAACGCGCGAGCGAGACCATGCTGCATTCAAGGAATTGGAGGCGTATCTCACCATGCCAGAAGGCTGGCGGCAGCGATATTTCGATGAGTGCGCGCAGAGCCTGCGCGTGGGTTTTGACGCCGCGCTGCGCACGGATACGAAGATCGTCGAGGAGTTCTTCGGCGACCGGACGCTGGTTTTTTCCCAGCTTGAAATCACAGAAGATCCGATCTCTTTCCTTGCACGGCATAAAAACGCTATAGACACGTATTGGTCCGCCTTCGTAGGCGCGCGCTGCCTCCTGAATCTTGCCGACATCGCTTCAAGATCGTCCGTCTTGTATGCAAACGATCCCGCCTGGCTGCACGATCAGGTCCAGCCGCTTTTTCCAAACGTTCTCGAAAACGAGCCCGATCAGATCCGCGTCCCGATCCACCAGCGCAAGCAGATCATGAAGCTCTTTCAAACGC
>CAYYII010000109.1:0-3510 GCA_964471445.1 uncultured Gammaproteobacteria bacterium | reverse complement strand
CTTTTGCCGAAACCAGCGGCTTCAGCATACCCGATCTCCAGGAGCCGCTCGTACTGCCGCCGGACCTCTTCACGCGCCTGCGTACCGGTCAGAAACCTTTTCGCGTTCATGTCGGACTCCAAAGACCGTTGATGGGCCGAATATAGCCTAGGTCTGCTCGTGTGTCAACGCACGAGCTTGCATGCTTTCCATGTGTCCATCTTGTCAAGAATCCGCCCGGCCGCTACACTTCTCGGGAAGTAAACACTGCTATGCCTTCCGTCAACGAAATCAGCAAAGAAACCGTCGTGATGTTCAAGGAGGAGCCCCATATCGTCGTGGAGTTCCAACATGTGAACCCCGGCAAGGGCGGCTCGTTCGTCCGCACACGCCTCAAGAATGCCCGCACCGGCAAAGTCTTTGAAAATACCTACAAGGCCGCCGAAACAGTCGAATTCGTGGACCTGGAACGCCAGAATCTCCAGTACACCTACAATGACGGCAAGAACTGGTATTTCATGGACCAGAAATCGTTTGAAGAAATCTTCATTCCGAAAGAGGTCTTGGAAGAGAAGGTCAATTACTTGAAGGAGGGCCAAGAGATCATGGGCTTTTTCTATAACGGCGAGTGCCTGAACGTCGTCCTGCCGAAAAAGATGGTGCTGAAGGTGACCGAAGCCTTCGATGCCGTCAAAGGCGACTCCTCCGGCAATATTTCGAAAGAGGTGACGCTTGAAACCGGCTACAAGATCCAAGTGCCGATCTTCATCAAAGAAGGCGATCTCTTGTCGATCAACACCGATACCGGGCAGTACGTCGAGCGCGCAAATCAGTAAAAGCACTTGCAAAAGAGCCGAAAATCTGCTACACTTGGAGCAGATTTTTGTTTTAACCCGTTTTTATGGTGTCAGACGTCAGCATCAACGCATGGGCCGTTCTGGTCGCGGCGGCGGCGTGCATGGTTCTCGGCTCGCTTTGGTACGGCCCGCTTTTTGGCAAGCCGTGGATGAAGTCGATGGGCTGGGATCCGAACATGACGATGACCCCGGAAAAGCGGAAAGCCGGCAATAAAGCGATGATGTGGATGATCCCCGTCTCATTGCTCACAGCCTACATCCTGGCGCATTTCGTGGATTACACGGGTTCGGCCACTTGGCTTGAAGGCGCTCAAACCGGCTTTTGGATCTGGCTCGGCTTCCAGCTCACGTTGCTCATCCAAACCGTCATCTTCGAAGGCAAGAAGCGCGAAACGATGGTTATCAACGCCAGCTACCAGCTCGTGGCCCTTATGATCATGGGCGCGATCCTCGCGGTTTGGGCCTGATGCGGTACGAACCCTTGCCACCCGAAACGCTCAAAATAAGACGGGGCCTCAGCGGCCTCGGTCTTATTTCCTTGAAAAGCATCAAGAAGGGCCAGACGATCGTCGAATATATTGGGAAACGCGTCAACGACGCGAAAGCAGACACGCTTTCAAACCGCTATATCTTCGAAGTGAAGAAGAACGTGAATATCGACGGATCTTCCCACAAGAACCTGGCACGCTACGTGAACCATTCTTGCAAGCCGAATTGCGACTACAGCATTAGGAAGAGCGGTCGCGTGTTCTATTACGCGCTCAAGAGAATACAAGCGGGAGAAGAGCTGACGGTCGATTACGGCAAGGAGTACTTCGACTACTACATCGCGCCGAAAGGCTGTCGATGCGGAGCGAAAAAGCACCGGCACCAGGAGAGAAAAAAGCGCCATGCAAAAAACCCGGCCTGAGCCGGGTTTTTTGATTACTAGGCCGCCGCTTCGGCGCGGGCGCGCGAGGCGGAAGCTTCTTCTGCGTCCGCCGTATTGTCGGCGTTGACGGTCTTCATCACCGCGGCGCGGATCTCTTTCATCAGCTTAGGATTCTCGCGGAGGAACAGCTTGGCGGTTTCTCGGCCGACGCCCAGCTTGTGCTCGCCGAAGATGTAGGAGTTGCCGTTCTTCTGGATGACGTTGTGGAGCACGCCAGTGTCGAGCATGTCGCCAGAAAGCGAGATGCCTTCGTTGTACATGATCTCGAATTGCGTCGTGCGGAACGGGGGAGCGACCTTGTTCTTTACGACTTTTACGTTGACCTGGTTGCCAATGACCTTTTCGTCCTTCTTGAGCTGAGCCGATCGGCGGACTTCAATGCGCATCGAGGCGTAAAACTTGAGCGCGGTGCCGCCCGTTGTGGTCTCGGGGTTGCCGAAGACGACGCCGATCTTCATGCGGATTTGGTTGATAAAGATGACACAGGTTTTCGTCTTGGAGACGATGCCGGTCAGTTTGCGAAGCGCCTGGGACATGAGGCGTGCCTGGAGGCCCATGTGCGAGTCGCCCATTTCGCCTTCAATTTCGGCCTTCGGCACAAGCGCCGCGACCGAGTCGACCACGATCACGTCAACGGCGCCGGAACGCACGAGTGTTTCAACGATATCAAGCGCCTGTTCGCCCGTGTCCGGCTGGGAGATCAGCATGTCGTTGATCTTCACGCCGATTTTTTCCGCATACGCCGGGTCGAGCGCGTGTTCGGCATCGACGAACGCCGCTAAGCCGCCCAATTTCTGGACTTCAGCGATGACGTGCTGAGCGAGCGTTGTTTTACCGGAAGATTCGGGGCCGTAGATCTCGATCACACGTCCGCGCGGCACGCCGCCGATGCCGAGCGCCAGATCGAGCGACAGGCAGCCCGTCGGAATGGCGTCGACCTGCATCTTCTTGGCTTCGCCGAGCCGCATGATCGATCCGTCGCCAAATTTACTGCGAATCTGATTGATCGCTTCTTCCGTCGCTTTGAACCGTTCGTCCACAACAGGCTTGGGCATAAGGGTTTTGTCGCTCCAATCCAGCTTTTTGTCATCCTGAGCGAAGCGTAGCGGAGTCGAGGGGCCTCTTTTCGAAAAGAGAGAATAGACCCATCGGCTTCGCTCGGAATGACAAAGAAAGGTGGAAGGATGAAAGGAGAATAATGACTGATGAATTATAGCCGACGGAGCCGTCCAATCACACCCCGTCTTTCGCTGTCAACAAGTATAGATGAACAAAAGGCGAACAGTGCAACTGTTCGCCTGGGGATAATCATGGAATTGTAGGGGTGGTCGAGGCGTTTTCCAGATCTTTCGGCTCCTCAATCACTACTTTGATGAAGAGCTGCTGTTCGCGTGAATGTTTTTTCTTGGCGATGAGCCTGAGGGTCGAGACGCCCGGCGGCAAATTCAGCGTGTCTTTGAAGGATCCGTCCGCTTCAGTTGAGACGGGCTCGCCGTTTACGGAAAGCTCGACTTCGCGTTCCGTTTGACCTTCGAGGACGACACGCCCGGTTTGGAAGACTTGGTCGTCATGCGGGGAGTAGAGCGTGACGCTCGGAGGTTTCAAAATGCTTTGCACCGAGAAGGCGAAATAGCCGACGATGCCGATGAAGGCGGCCGCGATCAGGACGGATTTGAGGAGGATGGGGGATGCGACAAGGGAACGCCCGGCGACGAAATTGACGGGCCGTCGCGTGGCCAGGGC
>CAYYII010000108.1:0-3512 GCA_964471445.1 uncultured Gammaproteobacteria bacterium | reverse complement strand
GCCAGGTGGTGGTTCTCGGTTCCGTGTCCGTAGAGGACCGCGGGAATGAGACCCTGCGCACGCAGCTTCTTGGCCTTCACCGCCACATCGCGTGTGGTGAGAGGCAGCTTGATTGCATCCATCGCCATAGGGCTACTCAGCAAGAAGAGTTATGGCAGGATCATAAACGCAAAAGCCGCCCCTGTCAAGGGACGGCTTGCTTGCCGATTACATGCGTTCGAGGACCGCGTCGATAAAGTCGAAGGATCCTCCGCCGTCCTCCGCGAGCAGTTGGTGCACGCCAATGACGTCGTCCGTCGTGACCGCGGTTTCGCGGCCGGAAAACTTCTGGACGTCATCGAAGGTCAGGTCGGTGATGAGACCGACCGAAGAGACGCCGGCGTTCGAAACGAGGACCAAAGCCAGGATGGAGTTCCAGCACTTCTTACAGCGGATGTGCAGGAGATGGCCGTCCTCTTTTTCGCCGAGGACGCGCGCCTCCATCGGATTGTAGTTCGTTTCGCACAGAGGGCAAAACGAGATCATCCGGAGGCCGTCCTGATAATAGCTTGGCGTAGATTGTGAAAGTGGAGCCATAGCTTTTGGTCTTGTGGACGAACTTTGTTTTACCTTCACACGATACCATTTTTTGCAAGACTTGTCGAGTGTATAAGTATCGATCCGGCCTTATCCAAGATAAAAAAGACGCCCATAGAAGGGCGTTCGTCGCGAGAATCTCTGCCGCCAGCCGCTTACGCCACCGGTCCGATGATGAAGTCGTGGTGGACGACTTTGATCTGCTCTTCAAGCGCTTGGAGCGTGCCGTTGTTGTCGATCTCTCGCACGCAGAGCGCGCGAACGTGATCGAGTTGGCTTTCCGTTTCTGCCCGTTCTTCGCGATCGAATTGCTCCCACGGCATGAAGGCTTCCCCCGCCTTCGTCTTCCGCTCCCTAACCCGCCCATGACGAATGTCGGAAGAAGCTTCGATCCAGAGGACGATGACATTCCCTCGACCGAACTCCCGGAAGAGAAGATCAAGATCCTCAGGCCGCCGCACGCCGTCAATCACGATGTACGCGCTTGGCGCCGCCAGACACTTGGCGACCATCACACGTGCCAACGCGTCCTGATCAAACCATCGGCGCACGACAGTCGAGAGCTCCTGCAGAGTCGCCCGCCCGACGGTTTCGCGCGGAATACCGCATGCTGCATGGAATTCGTAGAGCACATCGGAATAGGTATGCCTGGGGGCCCCGAGCAAGGAAGCGGTCAACTCGGAAGCCGTCCCCTTGCCGCTGCCGTTCCGCCCTGCAAACGCCAGAATCCTTTTTTCCGATCTTGAAACCCTCTTGCCGTCGTTCGGAGGGTATTTGCCTTCTCCACCCATGTGTCTCTCCTTTGTTCAGGTACCGCTGAGAAACTATCAATCAAAAACGCGCGCGTCAACCAGTGAGACACGCGCGTTTGATCCCGGATTGTCTGCCTTTCAAGTGAACACTAGTATTGTTCAGTCATTTTCAACTCCTCCGAAGGGCGATGTTCTGCATGAGCGCGATCAAAACGAAGTGCATGACGAGGGAGGTGCCGCCGTAACTCACGAAGGGCAGCGCGAGACCGGTGACTGGGAGGATCCCGGAGGCGACGCCGATGTTCACGAATGCTTCGGAGGCGATCAGCACGGAGGTGCCGATGACCAGAAAGAGGGTGAAGTCGTCACGCGAAGATTTCGCGAGGACGTAGAGTCGCGAGAAGAGCACGCCGAAGAGTCCTAGCAAGATCATAACGCCGACGAAGCCGAGCTCTTCTGCGATCACCGAAAAGATGAAGTCCGTACGCGCTTCCGGCAGGAAGCGCAGCTGGCTCTGCGAGCCGGACGCGACTCCCCTCCCCTTGAACTGGCCGGCCCCGATCGCAATCACTGACTGCGTGACGTTGTACCCTTGGCCGAACGGGTCGCTGGCGGGATTCAAGAACGTCGCGATGCGCTCCTTTTGATAGGGGCGCAGCAAGAAGAGCCAGGCGATCGCACCGAAGGCGATCGCAATCCCGGCCATCGTAAGGAGATGCTTCGCGCGCAAGCCGGACGCGAGCACCATGCCGAACCAAATCGAAGCAAGCACGATCGCGCCGCCCAAGTCCGGCTGGAGGACGACGAGGAGGAGCATGAGCACGACCGTGACGGCGCTTTGGATCACGACACGGATGTCTTTCGTGTACCGCCCATGCGTCGCCAGGAATTTCGCCATGATGATAATCAGCACGACCTTGGCAAGCTCGATGGGTTGAAAACCCGCCGGGCCGAGGTAGAGCCAGCCGCGTGTGCCGCGGATCGTCTGGCCGAGCACGAGGACCACGCCGAGGAGAAGCATCATGCCGAAGTACAACGGCACGGTGACGAACCCCAGCCAGCGATAATGGAAGCCGATCGAGCCCACGAAGACGATGATCAAGCCGAGCACGAAGAACAAGAGCTGTTTTTTGAAACTGCCGAAATCGTTCTCCGCGCCGAGACCGATGGAATACAGGGCAAGCAAGCCAAGACCTGTCAGCAGCGTCGCGGCGCCGAAGAGGAGCCAATCGAATTTGCGATACGCCTGGAGCGTACGTTGCAGCATGTGTGAAAGTTCCCTAGGATACTACTGAAACCCAACCTCTATGACAATGCGCACGACCGTCACCGTCTCAATCGTCACGCTGCTCGTCGGCGCCGCCCTGGCTAGCTGGTTCTTCCTGCGACCCGCTGCACCCAGCACCCGGATCGATGCAAGCCGCGAATCAGTCGTCAAAGAAATGCGCCAGCTCGGCCGGCTTGAAACCTCTTCGTTCACGATCGAAAAAATCATCGAGGCGAAGAAAGACGGCGGCGGCCCGTGGCGAGACATCCTCTTCGGCGACAAGCTCCTTTTGATCGCGAACGGCGAAGTCGTGGCCGGCTATGATCTGAGCGGGCTCTCGGAAAAAGACGTCGAAAAGACGGCCGGCTCGCTGCGCGTGAAGCTGCCCGCGCCCCAGATCCTTTCGGTCCGGCTCGATAACGAGAAGACGCGCGTCTACGACCGCGACCAAGGCTTCCTTTCACGAGGCGACAAGGATCTCGAATCCGAAGCGCGCTTGGCGGCCGAACAATCGATCCGCGACGCGGCATGCGCGTCCGGCATCCTGCGCCAAGCGGAAGAGAACGCGGTCAAGCAGCTCGGCGCCGTTCTCGGCGCGCTCGGCTATCCTGATAGCGTGATCCAAAGCGCGCCTGGAAACTGCTAAAAAGAAAAGGACCCGTGAAGGTCCTGTGAACGGATCAGGAAGATCGAGCGTCCGGATAGCGATGATGCGCGAGGAGCCGGCGAAGCAGCTCGAGCGGAAGCCCTTCGCACGAGGACTCTGAACTGGTCAGGATCCGGACATACGGACGAAGCGACGGATCTTTGAGCACGAATGCACCGCAAGAACCAAGGACGTCGCCGCGCCGGATCGCTTCACCGATCGCCTGATCAGGCAGCGCGCCGATTTCGACGTTGCAAACATCGACATTTTT
>CAYYII010000107.1:0-3521 GCA_964471445.1 uncultured Gammaproteobacteria bacterium | reverse complement strand
TCCGGCTTGTCTTCCGTCGGCTGAATGATTTCCGGGTAGGCGACCGAGAAGCCGTACTTCGCATTCGTATACATCTTCGTATCCGCAGTCGGCACGGGCTGCGGTTCCGGTTGCGGCGCGGACTCATGCGTTTCAGGGAGCGTCTCAGCAGGAACGCGCACATGCGGCGCGATCAACAGCAGTGCGACCATCGCTGTCGCGGCGAGCAGCCCGGAGATGAGAATGGCGTGCGAAGTATTGCGCATAGAAGAGGGTTTGTTTCATCAGTATACTCCCTCTTTGACGAGAGGGGCAGGTGGTTCTTTCATAACAAAAAAAACGCAGCGTTACAGCTGCGTGAGCCTGATGGTTGAGAAGTCGACCGGGGGTGGCGCGTCCGTGAGCGAGGGGCGCACGTGCATCGTCATCATCCCATGCAGATAGCCGTACTCCTTCTCGAAAATGAGACCGCACGCGAGGCCCCACTCACAGAGGCTCGTAGCAAGTTCCTCAACGTCACCCGAAGCCTCGCCACGATACTCGAGCTGAAGATCGATCAGCGCAAGCGCATCGTCGCGAAGCCGCCGCAGCGGTCGAAGATTGAACTGACTGACCTCGAAACGAAGCTGAGCAATCGTCATCATCACCTCCTGTGCAGGATGACCGAAGAACCTAACACCAAAATATACGTGTGTCAAGCAAAAACCGGCCTTCCGGCCGGTTTTCCTTTTCCCTCCACCACAGAGTCCCGCACGTGCTTTTGCGCAGCGAGGACTGTCTGAGGCAGGCGAGCGCTGATGGCTGCGCGAACCGGTCCCCCGACGCACGTCGGGGGAGCCGAGTTCCGCAGCAAGCAAAAGCGCGTTCGGGACTCAATAATCCATTCCCATTCCCCCGCCCATCCCGCCGGCGCCCATCGGTGCGGCGTCTTTCTTTTCGGGATACTCCGCGACGACGGCTTCGGTCGTCAGGAACATGACGGCGACCGAGACGGCGTTCTGAAGGGCATTCTTGGTGACTTTGACCGGATCGACGATGCCCGCGGCGAGCATGTCATCGACGAACGTCTCGCTCTTGGCGTCGTAGCCGGCGCGCTTGGCGGATGCCATCTTGCGCGCGACGGAGGTCACGACATCGAGGCCGTTCTTGCCGGCGTTCTTGGCGATCTGGAGCATCGGGCTCTCGAGCACGAGCGCGACGATCTCGCGGCCGACGTGCTTCGAGGCCGCGACCGAAGAGGCGTCAGCGACCTTGTTCTCGCCCATCTCGACTTTGGCGCGCAAGAGCGCCGAGCCGCCGCCGGCGACGATGCCGGCTTCCAACGCGGCTTTGGTGGCGTTGACGGCGTCCTCGATCAGGAATTTCTTCTCTTTCATTTCCGCTTCAGTAGAGGCGCCGACTTTGATGACGGCCACGCCGCCCGTGAGCTTGGCCAAGCGCTCCTGGAGCTTTTCCTTATCGAAATCGGACGTCACGTTCGCGAGCTCGCTCTTGATCTCGGAGATGCGCTTCTGGATTTCCTGTTCGTCGCCTTTGCCGCCGACGATCGTCGTTTTGTCCTTGGTGGCGGTGACGCGGGAAGCGCGGCCCATATCCGCAATTTCAACGGATTCGAGCTTGAGTCCGAGTTCATCCATGATGACCTTGCCGCCCGTGAGCGTGGCGATATCCTTCAGCATTTCCTTGCGGCGGTCGCCGAAGCCGGGGGCTTTGACGGCCAGCACGTTGAAGGCGCCGCGCAGCTTGTTGACGACGAGCGTCGTGAGCGCTTCGCCATCGACGTCTTCCGCGATGATCACGACTTCCTTGCGGCCGGTCGCGGCGACTTTTTCCAAGATCGGCAGGAGCTCCTGGATCGAGGAGAGCTTCTTGTCGGTGATCAGGATGTGCGCGTCGTTATAGGAGGCTTCCATCCGCTCGGCGTTCGTGACCATGTAGGCCGAAACGTAACCGCGGTCGAACTGCATGCCTTCGACATGCTCGGTTTCGATCGAGACGCCCTGCGATTCTTCAACGGTGACGACGCCGTCCTTGCCGACTTTCATCATCAAATCGGCCAGCAGGTTGCCGACTTCTTCGTTGTTGTTGGCAGAGATGGTCGCAACTTGGGCGATACGGTCGCGATTGCCGGCGATCTGCTCGGCTTGGGCGTCGAGATTCTTCGCGACCTCTTCGACGTATTCCTGCATGCCCGCGCGCATGGCGTGCACATCGACTTCAAAGCGCGAATTCTTGATCTTCTCGAAACCGAGATTGATCAGCTCCTGCGCCAAGAGTGTGGCGGTCGTGGTGCCATCGCCGACCGAGTCGTTGGTCTTCGAAGCCGCTTCGCGCACGAGTTCCGCACCCATCTGTTCCGTCTTATCAGAGAGCTCGATCTCCTTCGCGACGGTCACGCCGTCCTTGGTGACGATCGGTGTGCCGTAGCCGCGAGCGATCACGACGTTCTTGCCCTTCGGCCCGAGTGTCGCTTTGACTGCATCCGCCAGCTTGTCGACGCCGGCTTTCAATTTGAGCCGAGCTTCCTCGCCGTAGAAAATTTGCTTTGCCATAATTTTATTCGATAACTGCCATGATGTCCGATTCCGCGACGACAAGGTAGTCGACGTTATCGATCTTCACTTCGTCGGGGGAATATTTTTTGAACACGACCTTGTCGCCCACCTTAACGCCGATCGGCGCGACCGTTCCGTTATCGAGCGTTTTTCCGGGGCCGGTGGCGATGACTTCGCCGCGTTCCGGGCGTTCCTTATCGACGGTTTCAGGAAGAATGATGCCGGACTTGGTCACCTCGTCTTGCGAAAGAGGCTTGACCACGACACGGTCACCGAGAGGGCGGAGTTTCATAGACATTCGCGGTGATGCGAGGAAAAGATGTATTAGCACTCAGCCTGGTCGGCTGCTAGCCGCATTGTAGAGAGGGCCGTTTTTCCTGTCAAATCCCCTCCCCTTCGTTGCCACTTTCACGGTGCTCCCATTCGCGATCGCTGTGTAACCGCACGGCGATTTTTTGTCTAAAAAAGCTCCCCGAGAAACGGAGAGCTGACGAGCGAGACGCTGCTAGCGAATAAAGCTACTCTCCACATCCCCAACGGCAGCTATCCAGATCCATATCGCCGAAACTGTAATAGAGACAGTCCGGAACGCACATTTCCGAGTGCGGCCCGAAGCGGCGTTTACGCACGGAAAAGGGCGTGGTGGAAGGAGACGACTCCAGAGGGGGCTGGAGAGAAGTCGAGGTGACCGCTGATGACAGCTTCTCCTCAGGAAGCCAGAGTCTCAAGAAAACACCGCACGCGGTTACAGCCAGCATGCTGGTGATCACGGCGCGCCATCCTTTTCGGATGTAGGCAGAAGGAACGAGGACGAGTTGCAGCACGCATGCCTCCGAAAATGGCCTATAAACAGGTGCAGTGTACTGTTTTTTAAAAAAAATGTCAATCCGCGTCTTCCTCCCCCGCTTTGAGGAATAGACCGAAGCAGGCGCCGGTCAGCAGAATGCCGGCATAGAGATCAAACGGATAGTGATCGAAGCAGCCGAC
>CAYYII010000106.1:0-3548 GCA_964471445.1 uncultured Gammaproteobacteria bacterium | reverse complement strand
GGCTTCGGGGAAGGGTGAACGCGATGAGCGCCAAAAAGAAGACGCCGTCGTCGACCGCCCTGATGCGGATCGACGGGATCCTGCCTGACACGATCGCTCGCAGGATGAGCGAGTGGCGGATTGCGTTCGGTCATCCGACGCCACGTATCCACCTCGTCTCGTTCGGTGATGGAGGCCTGGCGATCGAGAAGATCCATCCGAAAGATGTGAGCGACGAGGAGTCGTATCTCGTCATCGAGCTCGTCTCCAATCGGATCGTCGGCGTCCTGCGCGACGGCTGGCTCGACGCCGAACCGCACCGCCTGCCTCCGTCGAGTACCGTCTGTGCCTTGTATTGCGCCGGCAAAACTTGAATCGCTCCGTCGTCTCGACGAAGGAAAAGCCGTTTCCCGGACTGTCACGCATCGCGCGCGACGCCTTGCAGAAAGGGCTTTTTTCATTTAGGGTGCGGTGGCGTTCTCGGTGCACACGCACCGTAAGGAGCACGTATGTCCGGACTTGTTTCACGTTTGCAAGAAAGACGTCGTCAGCGAGGGCCGAACGAAACGAAGCGCGGCGTCGTGTTCGCCAATGCGAAGCAGGCCGGCATCGGTATGGGTCGCGAGCAGTTGCGCGACGGAGTCGAACAGATCATCAAGAATCGATTTCCGACCGGCGCGACGTCCGGGGTCTCGACGATCGTCGAAGTGCACAAGACGCACTCGCTCGAGGAACTCGACGAAGCCAAGGAAAGAACGATGCGCGAAGCGCCTCCGGACTTCCTCGTGGTAGTCGGCGGCGACGGCTCGACGCAGAAGACGATCGGCGAAGACCCGGACTTCCTGCGCTACCTGACGACCGACCCGGAACATCCGACGGAAGTCATTGTGGTGGGTGCAGGTTCCAAGAACGTCGTGCCGACGGCCCTCAAGCTGCTCGGCAGGGACCCGCTCAAGGCCTTCGATCTCGCTTGCGAGAAATACGTGCGTGGCATTCCGCGCGACACGGTGTGCTGTCCGATGCTCAAGATCAACGATCGGCACGGCTTCATCTACGGTTCCGGTCTCGTGGTCAACGCGCTCGACGAATACTATCGCCGCAAGCCCGGCCTGAGCCGGGCCTTCCGCACGGGGTTCGGCGTCATCTGGCGCCAGACCTTCGGAATGCTGTCGCCCTGGCGTCGCCCGTCGGTCTTCCGCCGTTTCAACGCCGCCATCTCGTGGCGCGCGCCGGACGGCTCCGAACAGCCCTTGTCGTCGGAGCGTCACAACGCCATCCTGGCTTCGTCGCTGCGCGAGATCAATCCGCTCCTGCGCGTGACTCCGCGCGCCGGCGAGCGGCTGGGGTGCTTTCATGGGATCGCGCTCGACAACGGCTTCTGGCGAACGATATTCAACGCCCCCTCGATGATCTTCGGCGCCTCGATGGTCGGAGCCGTGCGCGATGCCGTCACGGAGCGCCTGACGATCCGCTACGCTCAACCCATGCGCCATACGATCGACGGCGAACTCTACGACACCGAACAGCTCCGTTGCACCAAGAACGGCGTCTCTGCCCGAGAAGAAAATACGGTCGTGATCGAAACCGGTCCCTACATCAAGTTCGTGCTCGCCTGATCCCGCCTTGCCGGGATCTTTTTTAAAAAGAAAACGCCTGGTCGGTCCCGAAGCGCGAGGGCGTTAGGGGATCAGTTGACCAGGCGGGCAGAAGGAAGAGTTGTCGGTCCGAGCCATTCACGAAGCTCCAGGTGCAGGAAGAGCGTTTTTCGAACGGCCCAGAATGCGAAGAAGATCGAGAGCGAAGGCATTGCGAGTACGAGTCGGAGCAGACAGGTCGCTGCCGTGACGACGCCGCACGCAAGTCCGGACCACATCCAGGCCCTGAAACGCTTTCTCAGGATATCATCTACTGCAACGTGCAGGAGCATCGTGCTGAAATAGAGGGAGCTGGCGCACGCCGCGCAGATGAGCAGATGCTCGTCGGACATCACCAACAGTCTCAACGCTTGCGGATGCACGAACGCCAGGCAGGCCGTCAGAACCATCATCACTGCGAACAACCCATACGCGAGTAGGCGTCTTAGGCGCATTTCCAGGCATGTCATCACGAGGCCTCCAAAGGACATTGATCGCCAGTCTGGTCCAAAGAGCCGCCGTTGTCAATCCCTGCCTCTTGCCAAATCCGGCCTACACCGCTATACTGGTCCTACCTTTAAGTGATATTCTCGTTATGGGTCTTCCCGGACATCGCCGAACCAGTTCGCATAAACGCCGCCGTGCCGCGCATTTTGCCCTCGGCAAGAAGCAGCTTACGGAGTGCGCCAAGTGCAAAAAGCCGGTTCAGCCTCACAGCGCCTGCGCCTTCTGTGGCTCCTATAAGGGTCGCCAGGTGATCAAGGCCAAAGCCTCGAAATAACTTTCTTTGGAGGAAGAACGTTAGCCCGTCCTTTTATGTCGAACCGCCATCTCGCCCGCACCGTCGCCATGCAATCGCTGTACGAACGCGATTTTCATGACGGCAAGGTCGAAGACATGATTACGCTGACCGAACGCAACTTGGAAGAGTTCGCGCCCGGTCTCGATGACAAGGGCTTCGCCATGGAGCTCGTTGATGGCGTGTTGAAACAGCAAAAGGAGATCGACGCGACCATTACCAAGTATGCGCCTGCGTGGCCGCTGCCGCAGATCACGATCGTCGATCGGAATATCCTTCGGATCGGCGTTTTCGAACTCAAGCATTCGGAGAACGTGCCGTCGAAAGTCGCGATCAACGAGGCGATCGAGCTCGCCAAGACGTACGGCGGCGAGTCCTCGGGCAAGTTCGTGAACGGCGTCCTCGGCGCGATCTTCAAGGACATGATCGCGGCTGGGAACATCAAGGAGGTCGACAAGCAGGAGCCGAAAAAGAAAGAAGACGAAGAAGCGGACAAGGAAGAGCCTTCGCCGCCGCCTGCCTCATAATTCATTTCACGCCGCGTTTCTGCCGCGATACCTGCCGGCTGGCCCCATGAAGGGGACCATGGCATGTGCCGCGACTGAAAGGCGCCATGCGCACCATGAAAGACTTCTCGATATTCGAGGAGAAGATCGGGGTCCGGTTCAGCAACCGCGATCTTCTGGTCCAAGCCTTCGTGCACCGCTCGTACCTGAACGAGCATCCCGACTTCCACCTCGGCCACAACGAACGCTTGGAATTTCTCGGCGACGCCGTGATCGAAATGGTCGTCACCGAATACCTGTATGCGAATTTTCCAAACCCGGAAGGCGAGCTGACCAACTGGCGCGCCGCGCTTGTGAACGCCAATACGCTCGCGGTCATCGCCCACTTGGATCTCGGGATGGAGGAATACCTCTATCTCTCCCGTGGCGAAGCGAAGGACGCCGGCTCGAAGGCGCGGCAATACATCCTGGCCAACGCCATCGAAGCCTTGATCGGCGCGATCTATCTCGATCAAGGCTGGCCGGCCGTGAGCGGATTCATCGACCGCTTCGTCCTCTCGAAGCTGGCCCACATCCTCGAGCACAAGCTCTACGTCGATCCGAAAAGCCGTTTCCAGGAAGCGGCCCAGG
>CAYYII010000105.1:0-3580 GCA_964471445.1 uncultured Gammaproteobacteria bacterium | reverse complement strand
CAGGAGGGCGTCGTGGATAAATACATCGGCGACGCCATCATGGCCTTCTGGAACGCGCCTGTTCCGCAGGAGGATCATGCCATCCGGGCCGCCCGCGCCGCGCTCGGCATGCGCGACCGCCTCGTGTCGTTGCGCGAAGAGTGGAAAGGTCGCGGCGTGCCGGACGTGCAGATCGGCATCGGCCTGAATTGTGGCGACGTCGTGATCGGCAACATGGGATCCGAGCAGCGCTTCGATTACACCGCGATCGGCGACGAGGTGAACCTGGCCTCGCGCCTCGAGGGCTTGACGAAATACTACGGCGTCACGATTCTCATTTCCGACGCCGTGCGCCGCAAGTTGGGCGAAGCGTTCTTCTGTCGCCGCCTCGACCTCGTGACGGTCAAAGGAAAAGAAAGGCCCGTCGCCGTCTACGAGCTGATGGGGGAAACGCGTCGTATTGACGATAGCGGCCGCGCGCTCGCCTCGCGCTTCGAAGCCGCGCTAGCGTCGTTGTACGCGCGCCGTTGGGATGAAGCCGAAGCCGCTTTCCTCGATATCGCCGAACGGCATCATGACCACGCCGCGCGCCTTTATATGGAGCGCTGTCGTGCCTACCGTGTTCATCCGCCGGCTGCTGACTGGGACGGCCGTTGGATTGCCACGGAAAAATAAAAATCGGTCTTTTCAGGCCGAAGAAGGAGCGTGCTGGACCGAGACTTCTGCGCGCAGTCGCTTCAGGGAGTTCTCGACCCATTCCACGACGTCTGTGAAGATTCCGTACCGGTATTCCATCTTGCCGTCACCGTCCACCTCAAGGAGCTCTTCCCGGCTCACCGGTACGCCTCTTTGCTGCCGGACGAAAGTGCTCACTTCCGGTTCGAACTGGTGGTCCGCTACATGGACGTCTGCATCTCCGAAACGGTTCCAGTAGTACTCGATGCTCTTCGTGTCAGTTGCCCAGATCACGGCTCGCATGATCTGGCCTCCATACCTTTCCTGCATGAGCAGAGCCGCCACGAGATCCTGTCCGAGCGCCGGATTATCGGTTTTCCAAACGTTGTGGTGCCTCGAGGATTCCCTTCGCATGGAAAACCTCAGGACCTCGACGAAGGCGATGATGCTGGGCAAACCTTGGATGCGAACGAGCAACTCAGCGATCGTTTTTCCTCCCACGATTGCCTCCTCGATGCGCCGAAGCTATCATGCGAGTGTCCGTAACGTCAATGAGGTTTTATGAACAGGATCGGGCAACTGCGTTTTGCGCTGAAAGAAACGTTTTCTCGAACAGAAGGCTGGCTGATCGCCCTGCTCGGCACTTTTTTCGTACTAGGTCTAGCCTTGACACTTTCGAACCTGAAATTGCTTGGATTCATTTTTCATGAAGATCGTTTCACGCTTGGCTTGAAAGCGAAGTCGGCCTTGGAAATCCTCTGGAACTCGCGCGTGACCTTCCTGCATGAAGGCGGATTCGTGACCCTGATCCTCGCGCTGCTCTTCGGCGTGAATGCCGGCCTGATTGAGCGGTACATGCGGCGGCAGGTCCAGCTGCATCGCGCGGCCGGCGCGAGCGCGGTTGGGATCGTGATCGGCCTCCTGGGCGTCGGCTGCGCGGCCTGCGGCTCGGCACTATTCGCCAGCCTGTTCGGGATCGGTGGCGCCTTGGCGTTTCTGCCGTTCCACGGCCAGGAATTTTCTTGGATCGGCATTTTGTGCGTGACGCTTTCGATCTTCAGCCTGGCGCGCAAGCTTGCCGAGCCCGCGGCCTGCCCAATTCCCGAAAAATCCTGAAAGCCTATGCGCCTCTTTTCCCGCATGTTCCGCAAAGACGAGGACCTTCCGGAACGCCCGCCGCTCGGCGGCTATTCGATCCGTGCGGTTTCCTTGCCGCATGAATTGGATGCCGACGCCTGCCTGCCGGTCGAGCTGCGTTTCCTGTTCAAGCGCGTGCCGGAGTCCAAGGAGCGCCTCCGGGCGCTCTTGTCGTCCGGGAAGGCGATCGGTATTCGCACGATCGAGCGGACGCCGGAACGCGTCCTTGAGGCCGTGAAGCATATCAGCCTGTATTCGCAGCATAACTGCATCTTGACGTGGCTTCCGGAATTGCTGCGCGAGAAGCACCTGCCGGTTTTTACGCCGGCGGATCTTGAGCGGGCGCTCGCGCACGGCGCGGATCTTCATGTCGAAACGAACGTCATTCTTGAAGCCCGCCTGTCGTTCAAGCGCCTCGTCCTGATCGACGAGGAAAATCTCGGCATTGGCAGCGAAGAACAGCGTTTGATGCGGGAGCTTTCAGAAATTATTTATCCGTTGGCGATTGACACGATCGTGAATCGCGCCGTGATCGATAATGCGAACGAGCGCACAGAGATCGCACAGAGCATCGTGAAGGCGCTCGTGATCGTGGGTCCGATCGCGCACGTGCTCGAAAAATTTTCGAGCGGCCTCGGCAAGCTTTTCGCCGCCTCGACTGACGACCTTCTTGGAGAAGCCGCCGAGCTGATGGCATTGCGCGGCTCTGGTTTCAGCTGGAAGGAGCTGCGCAAGCGTTTCGTTCTGCTTGTGCCCGTCTTCGCCCTCGCGACGTATGGCGCGTTTCAAGTCGAGCCTTTGCTGCATGCGGGCCGGACGCTCGCGGCCGGCGCCGTCTTCGGGCTTTCGGCCGTCGCACTTTCACTCACGACGGCGATCCAAAGCGTCGGCATGTATCTCGGTTCCGTGCGGGCTCTGAAGAAAGAGGGGAAGTGGCACGATCACGGCGGATCGAAATCGGATCTTTGGGCCGCGATCGTCCAGGACTTCACGAATCCGGCCCGTCTCGGCCTCCTGCTCGGTTCGGCCCTCGCTCCCTTTATGGGCATGCTGGCGGCTGTGCTCGGCCTCATGCATAACGGCTGGGTGCTGGCCCTCGTCGGTTCGACCGAAGGCGTCGTAGCCGGCCTGACCGTCATCTACGCCAATCGCATCAACACCTGGAAATTCCGCCGCGCGCTTGAGCGACGTGCCCGATAGTCGAGTCAACGAAAAAAACGCGCCTGCGCAGGCGCGCTTCGATGATTTCTCAGAGAGCGAGAGCGGCACGGACGAACGCGCGTTCGTCCGGAAGCAGCGGAGTCACTTCGTATTTGTCTTTCCTGTGCGCGCCTTCGGTGGCCCAGCACATGTTACCTTCCAGGACGGTTTCCGTCACACCCGGCTTGAACAGCTTGGAATGATTGGCTGCCAGTTTCGTAAGCAAGCCTGGCAGTCGAGCGTCCAGCACGACGATCAGCATGCTGCCGTCGTCCGGGCAGCAGAAGAGCGCGGCAAACAGCTCTTCTTTCGTTTCCGTCCCGTTCTCCGTCGTTGTGTGGATGAGACGGCCGAAGTGCGTGGTCAAGAGCATGGTTCACCTCTGGTGCAGAGGGTAGACCGTTTTTCCAACGGATGTCAAGGATTCAGATCATCGGAAAACTTTATAAATCCTTTCAGCCCGAGATTTTTTCTTCGGCCATTCTTCGCGCGAACTCGTCTCGATTTCGATCGGATCAAGCGCACGGAGGGAGACGATCTGCGACCGGGTGAGGATCGGAACATGTTTGACCTCGCAAAGATGGTAGGG
>CAYYII010000104.1:0-3612 GCA_964471445.1 uncultured Gammaproteobacteria bacterium | reverse complement strand
CGAGCGAATGCTCGGCGGCCCAAGGGCTGAAGGGGACGCGCGAGGGCGTTCCCGGGGCGAAGGGGTCAGGTGCTGGTGATCGCGAGGACGATCAGCAACGCGATCAAGGCCGCGCTGACGAACATGCTGACGTCCATGCGCACCTCGAAGCGCTGGAGGCAGTCGGCGAAGTAGTCGTACGTAGGCTCGACGTGGATCTCGTGGTCGATCTCGTTCATGCTCAGCTGCTCCTGGGGTTCTTCTGCTTGGGATCGAACGTCGTGATGACGATCACGACGGCCGCTTTCGCGATGGTGCTCGCGATCTTGAAAAGCTCTTTCACGAAGGCTCCTGGTTGGACGTGGGTTATTCAGGACTGCTGCACTGTCTCAGTGCACGGCCGGCGTCGAGATGAAGCCGCCGTTCCGGATCCCGCGCATCGCATGGCTCTTGAAGCAGGCCTGCGGCGGTTCCGGTTCGACGGAGGTCTCCAGGACGATCATGAACATGTCGTCCTCGTTCATCAGCGAGGATGGCCCCTGCCGATCCCTCACGGCGACCTGGTCGAGCATGGCCGTGAGCGCCGACGGCAAATTCGGAAATTGATACACGACGGGCCTTTCGTAAAATGTGCCATCGATCCATTCAGACTCTCCTGTCGCGCGTTGCGGCAGCAGGTCCTGAGTGATCGCCCGCGGTGTGCAGTCCCGCGGGGAAGATGGTGAGGTTGAGAAGGATCAGGCCGCCGACGACGCCTCGGGCGGGCACGAGAACCGCGGCCCCTGCTCGATGTTGGCCGGGTGGCGCGAACGGAACTCCGCGATGCTGTCCCACTGCCAGGTCGGCTCGTCCGTGTCCGCCGGCTGCCAGTCCGGTCCACCCTGCAGGCCCACGGCCGCCTGAGCGTTCAGCGCCCTGGCACGTTGGTCCTGCGCCGTGTTGTTCATGGAGAACCGGTGATTCGCCCTGTGGGCGAGCGTGTCTGCGCGCATCTTCGTACCCCCTCTAATAGATTGCGTGAGCGTGTTGTCGACAAAGGACTGATTGTCCGATACCAGCACATTATCACAAAAATAAGGTTTTGTCAAGTAGTTTGGACACTAAATTCTCCCTCAATTAAGGCTAAATATAAGGTGGTAGCCTTAAAAACGTCAATAAATCGTGGAACAATAGCGTGAAACACATGGGCCTCTTTCTTGACAGCATTCCGACCCCGTGGTAGAGTGCGGCGTTGCCTGAGCTTCGCGCTCAGCATTCCTGTCCCAGCCGACGCTTTCGGATCCAATCGCATTTGGTCTATAGAAACTCGCGCTCACGACAAGCATGGAGTTATCTCATAGGGTGTTCGGGCTCCGGCTCGACCGCTCCTGTAAGACAACTTCTTGAGCGCGATTCTCTGCAGACCACTCCGAAAATACTGGAGAAGAAAAAGACCCTCGACATCCGTCGGGGGTCTTTCGTATTCGTTTAGATCGCTGGGGTACTTGTCGCGGAAGGCACCGGCGGAAGTTCCTTGACGGATCCATCTTTGCCGAGCGAGATCCGCGGGGCTCCGGCTTTGCCGACCAAGCACTGCTGCTGCCACGGCTTATAGACGCTGTGGAAGTCCTGCTGCTTGACCGTGCCGTCGGGGTAGGTGATCGAATAGGTGAAGTTCGTCGTCGCGCCGGCGTGCGCGGACTCAAAACATTTTTTCACGCCCTCCGCGAGTTCGGATGTTTCGATCAGCTTCGGTGCCGGAGGAGACGTGATGTTCCAGATCTTGATCGGGCTCTGTTTCTGGACGCGGCCGTCGCGCGTGCCCCAGAGTTCGAAGCGCGCGTTGTCGCCGTCGATTTTGGTGACCAGTACTGCGTGCGATTGCGTATCGTTCACGAATTTGAAATCGGGTGCGGGATCGTAGATCGTCGCGTCGGTGCCGGCCGGCTCATAATAGACGACGCGGTACGAATGGTTCTGCCGCGCGGTGACCGGCAAGCCGGCGCCCATGACGGCGCGGAAGGTCGTCGTGCCGATCTGGCAGAGGCCGCCGCCGTATTCCGGCACGGTCCGGTTGTTCTTGATGACGAGTTCCTGCACGTAGCCGCCGGAAGCGTCGAACGGTTTCAAATATTCGAGCAGGCTGACTTCTTCTCCGGGCTTGATGATCAAACCGTTCAGGCGCGCCGCGCCGTTCGCGATGTTGATGCGTCGATTCTTCGGGCTGCCCGCAAATTTGGAAGTGCCGTAGCCGAGCAGTTCGCGGATGCCGAGCTCTTCGGCGATCGGGGCGGAAGCGGGCGCCGCCACGGTGGTGACGGCGATCGGAAAGATGCCATTCTCCGACGCGTCGAACTGCTCGTCGAGGCGCGCCAAGCTGGCTTCGCGATCGACTGTAATGCCGAGCGATCCGCCTTGAAAGTCGTGAGCCCGGCCATCTTCTCCGAGCGTGAAACTCGTCGGCTTCGGATCGCTTTCGATCGCTTTGGCCGCTTCATTCAGCAAGGGCTCGACAACGTCGCGCTTCAAGGTCAATCCGATAATACCGTCTTTTTTCTTCGTCACTGCAAGGGCATTTGCCACTTCTTTTTGCGGCAAGGTCCATGTCATATCGTCGTAGGCCAAGCTTGCATCGCCGCGCGACACGATCCGCCGGGCCGCTTCGATCATCGTCTCGGCTTCCGCCGTCACGACTTTTGGGAGTTTCGTCGTTGCTTCTAATGTAAGCGCGGCGCCTTGCCAGCGGCCGAGGCCGGAGGTTGCCTGATCGATCGCCTTGCCGTAATCGAACGTCACGCCGGTCGAATCCGGCGTAACGGCGATCTGCCAGTCCGTGCGCGTCGCAAAACTCGAGGTGCCGCTTCGGACCGGAACGTCGATGCTGGAAAGTTGAAGCGAGGCGTCTTTCGCCGGCTGCTCGAATTCCCCGAAACGCAAGACGAGGAGATCATGCAGCGCTTGCTTGTCGACGACGACTTGCACGGGTTGGCGCAGGTCGGCGAAGAGCGCGCGAAGATTTGCTTTGACGAGCGAAGAGGTTCCATCGTCGTGGCCGAATGCGAACGCTGCGGCGACCATCCCGTCGAGATCGTAGGTGACGGGGGATTGGGTCGGCGTCGCCGCGCTCTTGTCGTTGGCGCGCACGGTCAGCGACCGATCCTGATAATGGAATTGAAGCCCGGCGACGTTCACGGCGCGCAGCGCGTTTTCGAGGCGGGCTTTCGCTTCGGCCGGCGTCAGGCTGCCGACATCGATTCCGCCGATCGAGACGTTCGGCAAGATGCGGCCGTCCGCACGTACGACCTGCACGGCAACGAGGCCGGAAATCAGTACGAGACAAAAAACGCCTGCAAGCACCAGGTGTTTGGGAGAACTCGGCAGGCGTTTTTTGATCTCTTCGAACATTTTTTCTGTCATCCTCACAAAGGCGGGGATCCAGTTCAAATAATCAGTCTTACTGGGATGGCCCGAGAGTGTTGCGCTTTCGGCATCGCAATCGTTAGCACGCCATCTTTCAGTGTCGCCTTGGCTTCTTCGCTTTTTACGTCGCTCGGCAGGATGATGGTCCTCGAGAAACGCCCCCAGTAGCATTCACGGATGAAATAGTCGCCGCGTTCGACTTTGCCTTCCTGCTCGCGCTTGCCCTTGATCGTG
>CAYYII010000103.1:0-3681 GCA_964471445.1 uncultured Gammaproteobacteria bacterium | reverse complement strand
CGGTTCCTTCCAACGCCTTGCCGCAAGGCCTCTATTGGAATACCGAAAATCCCTACCACTATTTCCAAACCGATCGCGCCGAGGGCGAAGACCGATTGATTATGGGCGGAGAGGACCATAAGACCGGCCTCGCCGGCGGACAAGAAGAGGCGCGTTTCGCGACGCTCAAAAGCTATTTCCGAGAGCTCTTCCCGCGCGTTCCCATGAAATTTTTCGCGCGCTGGAGCGGCCAGATCTACGAATCGATCGACGGGTTGCCCTCTATCGGCCGCCCGATCGCGGACCGTCATCACTACGTCGCGACCGGCTACAACGGCAACAGCATGACGTTCGGCACAGTTGCCGCGATACTGCTCTCTTCACTCATTCTGAACGGAGAACATCCCTGGAGCCATGCCTACCGCCCGGCGCGCCCGTATGTCGCCACATCACTCATGACCCAAGGCTCCGCCTTCGGGCAGGAACGGTTGCAGAGCCGTCTGCGGAGCGACGCCCCCGCAACAAGCGATATCGAACCCGACAAAGGTGCCGTCCTGATCGAAGTCGAAAAGCCGGTCGCCCGCCTATCGGGACACTAATGGCGCGGTCACCAAATTCAACGCCACCTGCACGCATCTGGGTTGCACGGTCCGCCGGAACGGCGCCGAACGGAGCTGGGACTGCCCGTGTCACGGCAGCCGCTTTGGTACCGACAGAAGTGTGCTGAACGGCCCGGGAATTTCGCGGCTAGATCGGGCTTGAGGTCGCCGATCCTTCCGTGAAAAGGACGGCTTTGCGCCCGGCCCGGTAGTTCTCCCGATCGAGGTCATGCATCGCATCCATAAGGACATCGTAGGAGAAGCGCAGGCCGTTGCCCGAAACCGTGCCCGGATCGTTGACTATGAATTCTTTCCGCGCCTGGTCATAGCCGATCAGCACGATGACGTGGTAATCAGGCTCGCCGGCTTCGTATTTCTTGTTGTGGAGCGTCGGCGCGAAAACCGGCACGATGACGGGATGCCGCGCCTCGAGTTCCTTCTCCAGCTGCCTGATCGTAGGGTCGATCACGACGCGCGACGTCCACGGCTCTCCCAGCTCGGCGATCAGGCGTGAGATGGTTTCAACCGATTCGTCAGAGCTCGTCCCGATGACCCGATTTTTCACGTCCAGGATCTTCCGGATATCGGCGGACGCCTCTTCGGGCGTCATCCCGACCTCGCCCGAATAAAAACTCGCGACCATGGCGATCGAGGTCTCTTCGCAAGCGTTCTGCCAGGGTTCGGACCAGTCCCCCGCCGGCGCCTGGCTCGTGAACGGCACGTCGAGCGTCGCAGTCTTCGGTTCTCCGCAGCCCGCCCCCAGCAAGAAAAAGAGTCCCAACGTCAGAAATCCTTTGCGCATAGATGGCTTGTTATGCCTACACCATGAAAGACGCGGTATCGGCTGTTTTCTAACGAAAAACCGCCCCGAAAAGGGGCGATTTTTACTTGGTTTCCTTATGCAACGTGTGCTTTTTGTCCCACTCGCAGTGCTTCTTGAGCTCAAGGCGAGCCTTCAGCTTCTTCTTATTCTTGTGGGAGTGGTAGTTGGCCCGCTTGCACTCGGTGCACTCAAGCTTGATGAGGTTGTCCTGGGACATAGCGACTGCGGTGAATGATGGGGATAGAATACGCGTAAACCGTTTCGGCGTCAAGGGTGGAGCCACCTCTGGGGTTCGAACCCAGGACCGCCAGTTTACAAAACTGGTGCTCTACCAGCTGAGCTAAGGTGGCACAACCTTTTCCGCTCGACCGTCGTTCAGGACACAGCGCTCCACTCCCGTGAAACGCTCTGCCCTGGTGGGCAGTCAAGGATTCGAACCTTGGAAGGCACAAGGCCAGCAGATTTACAGTCTGCCCTCGTTGACCGCTTGAGTAACTGCCCGTGGAGCCGATGACCGGGATTGAACCGGTGACCTTGTCCTTACCAAGGACACGCTCTGCCAACTGAGCTACATCGGCACGTCTTTTTACCGTTCCTCCGACATGCTGGCGATCCGGTCGCGGAATTCCTCGAGTTTGGCGTTCTCGGGGTTGACCTCTTCCAAGGCCTTCAGGGCTTCATGCGCCGCATCCGCGTCGCCTACGAGTATACTGGCTTCCAGAAAATAATCAAGGTACTTGGGATGGTGTGGTTCGGCTTGAAGGGCCGTGCGGAACTGGTCGGCCGCTTTCCGGGCTTCGCCTTCGGCCAGATACACGCGGCCCAACTCGACCCGGTAGGCCGAGGCATTGACGGCCAATTCGATCGAGCGGAGATAGCGTGCCTCTGCCTCCTGGAAATTTCCGCGCGTCGCCTCGATTTGCCCCAGCCGGCCGAGCGCCCGATCGTCATCGGCATGCAGGCGGAGAAGGAACTCGAGGATCTCGGCGGCTTGATCCGGCTGTTTTTGCGCGACGTACAATTCAGCCAACCCGCGATAGGCTTCGACGTTTTTGGCATCGGCTCTCAGTGCTTCGATATAGAACTTTTCCGCCTCGACGAATCGCTCTTCGAGACGGGCCTGCTCGGCCTGATCCAAAAGCTCCGGCACGCGTTCGGCGACACGAGCTTGTTCAGCCGCCGTCGACGGACGGCGGAGCTTTCCCTCCAAGCGCGCTTCCGTGCGCTTCAGCTTGTCATAGGCGTGCTCATACCAATTCATGACCCGCGACGAAGCGGCGTCGACCGCATCGGTCGTCTTGTCCTGGATGCGTCCGAGCGAGCGGTCAAAGCGATCTTTCATGATACGCTTCTTGACCGCGGCATGGCGCTCTTTGGCCAACGTCGAAAGATCGATCAGCTTGAGCTGCGGAAATTTCTTGACGAGGACGCCGTAGATCAAGGCGGCGCCCGCGAGCACGAGCAAAATGCCGATGACAGTCCACATATCAGCGGGAAAGGAGATCAAGCATGGCCCGCGCGTCGTTCAGGCGCGCGCTGGCGCCGCCCACGAGCACGCCGTCGACGCTCGGAAGATGCATGTAGTCCATGAGGTTGGACGGATCGACAGAGCCTCCGTAGAGGATCGGGGCGACGACATGGAACTTTTCAATGTCCCCGCGGATCACGGCATGCATCGCCTGGACGTCTTCAGGACGGCAGGGATGTCCGGTTCCGATGGCCCAAAGCGGCTCATAGGCGATCATGAGCGGCATGTTCGCTGCCCATACGTCTAAGACGGCTTTCAATTGCGCGCGAACGACCGTTTCATGACGCCCGGCATCGCGATGCTCCTTCGACTCGCCGATGCACACGACCGGCGTCATGTCATGATCATTAATAGCATCGGCTTTGCGCGCGACGATCTCATCCGTCTCGCCCAGGGCGCGCCGTTCCGAATGACCGACGATCACGAATTGCGCACCGAGGGAAGCGAGTTGTTTCGGAGAGACTTCGCCGGTGTGCGCGCCTTCGTCGTTCCAAAACGCGTCCTGCGCGCCTAAGACAGCAGAAGAGCCTTGGAGCGCGCGCGCCACGCGTTCGAGCGCGGTGAAACTCGGCGCGACGGCGACATCAACGGAAATGGAACCGGCGCGCTCGGCGTACAGGCGCGCCAGCGTCTCGGCTTCGGCATCCGTGAGATACGTCTTCCAATTGGCGAAAAAAAGCTTGCGCATAGCGTCAGGCCGGCACCTTGAGAAGTTTCATGAAGCGAGCCTTGTCCTTGAAAGGGCCGATCAG
>CAYYII010000102.1:0-3690 GCA_964471445.1 uncultured Gammaproteobacteria bacterium | reverse complement strand
GCTGTCATTCTCCTGCCTTTGGACTACGTGGCGCTCCTCCTGGCCGCCATGACCGCCCATCGGCTGCGCTTCGAGACCTTCGCCGAGCTTCGCCCGGCGATCTCGCTGCTCCCCTACCACGAATTCTTCAAAGCCGCCGCCGCGGTCGCGTTGTGCTATCTCGTGATTTTCGGGCTGACCGGCCTGTACGCGATCGAGCGCCCGCGACGCATTTTAGAGGAAGCGGTCAAGGTCGTCTCCGCTTGCACGCTCGGTGCGATGGGTCTCATCATCATGATCTTTTTCCAGCGCGAGCTCTTCACGTCGCGCTTCGTCGTCTTAGCCGCCTGGATCCTCTCGATCCTCTACGTCATCTTCTTGCGCTTGCTCGTGCGTATCGTGAACCGCCAGTTGCTAAAACGCGGGGTTGGAACGCGGCGCATTCTTGTCGTCGGCGGAAACGATCGTGCAACGGAAGCTATCGTCGAACAGCTCGGCAAAAATCCAGCCGGCGGTTACCGCATCGCGCGCCGTTTCGCGCGCTGGGACCGGCAAGCTATGCAAGAAGCCTCGACGCTCTGCGAAAAGGGCGGCGTCGACGAGATCTTCGTGACCGATCCCGAAACCGCCAAGGACGAGATGCGCGCCGTCATCGAATTCGCCGAGGACCACCATCTTACCTTCCGCTACGCCGCCGATACCTTGGCCGCGCATGCCGCCCTGATCTCGACGACCATCGCGGGGATCCCCGTCATCGAAGTGAAGCGCACCAAACTTGAAGGCTGGGGACGCGTCTACAAGCGCGTCTTCGACGTCATTGCGTCGCTTCTTTTCATCATCATCACCTCTCCGATCATGCTGCTCGTCGCGGTCGCGGTCGCGATGGAATCACGCGGGCCGGTCATCTTCCGCAACGAGCGCGTCGGACTCGAAGGCCGCAAGTTCCGCGTCTATAAGTTCCGCTCGATGCGCGCTGACGTCTCGATTGGGGAGCAGTTCAACGATCAGCGCGCCGCGCTCGAATTGGAACGGAAGCTGATCGCCGAGCGCAGCCTGAAGGACGGCCCGGTCTACAAGATCAAGGACGACCCGCGCGTCACCCGCGTCGGACGTTTCATCCGCCGTTTCTCGATCGACGAACTGCCGCAGTTCTTCAACGTCCCCAAAGGCGACATGAGCCTGATCGGCCCGCGCCCGCACCAGACGCGCGAAGTCGAAAAGTACCAGCGCCACCACCTGCGCGTTCTCATGATCCGCCCGGGCATCACCGGCCTGGCCCAAGTTTCCGGTCGCTCCGATCTCGGCTTCGAAGACGAAATCCGCCTCGACACCTTTTACATCGAAAACTGGACGCCGCTCATGGACCTGGCGATCCTTCTGAAGACGCCTCTCGTCGTGTTTGCAAAAAAAGGCGCGTACTGACACGCCGCATGGAAATTTTTTTCAAAGAAGTACACGGACTTTCCTGGAGAGACGTCGTAGGAAGCCTCCTGGGCACCACGATCCTCCTGGGCTGGACCGTTTTTCTCATGTGGCAATACGTCTTTGTCTTGATCTTCCTGGTCGTCTTGCAGTGGGCATGGAACGCGCGCAGGCCGATCGTCGTGACCGTCGTAAAAAGCGGAATACTCATGCTTGACCGTCAGAACGGCTGGCACTACAAGGTCGAGTTTTCGGACATCGAATGCCTTGAGCGCGGCAGCAACTTTCCCTTGGGCGATTGGGGCCTGACGTGGACACCTGGATTTCATCGGCTCGCTTTTTCCTACAGCAAGCCGCGTAACGTTCGCATGCGCTGGTGGCGCGGCGTGCGGGTTCGCAGCAAGGGTACCTGGAAGGTCTTTCCCGTGACGGACTTCCGCGCCTTCACGGAGGCCTTGTCCAAAGCCGGTTTTACTGGTTCCATGCGAGCATGAAAGTCGCTTTGGTCCATGATCACCTGGTACAGGACGGCGGGGCCGAAAAGGTCTTGCTGGCGTTGCAGGAGATCTTTCCGAACGCACCCACGTTCACGCTGCTCTATGATCCGAGGCGGGTGAGCAAGGCGTTCGCCGGCAAGGACATCCGCACATCCTTCTTGCAGAAGCTTCCGTTCGGCTTGAAAAAGTACCAGTGGTTTTTGCCGCTCATGCCAGCCGCGACTGAAAGCCATGATCTCTCGGAGTTTGACGTCGTGATCTCAAGTTCGAGCGCCTTCGCCAAAGGCGTCATCACCAAGCCGGGTACTCTTCACATCTGCTATTGCCACACGCCGACGCGGTATCTCTGGAGCGACACGCACAGCTACGTCCAGGAGTTGAACGCCAACCGCCTCACCAAGGCGCTCCTGCCGATTCTTTTGAATCGCCTGCGCGTCTGGGACCGCTTGTCCTCCGATCGCGTCGACCACTTCATCGCCAACTCGCGCACGGTCGCCGACCGCATCCGCAAGTACTACGCGCGTGATTCGGAAATCATCTCTCCGCCGGTTGAAACGGAAAAATTCTCGATCTCGAAGGAACCAGGCACGTACTTTTTGGCGGGCGGGCGCCTCGTGTCCTACAAGCGCTTTGACCTGATCATCCAGGCCTTTAATCGCCTGGGCTTGCCGCTCAAGATTTTCGGCGACGGCCCGCTGGCGGATGAATATCGAAAGTCCTCGCGACCGAATATTTCTTTCACCGGAAAAGTCACGGACGCGGAAAAGGCCGAGCTCTATCGCGGCGCGATCGCGTTCAGCCATCCGCAAGAAGAGGATTTCGGCATCACCGCGCTCGAATCGATGGCGGCGGGCCGCCCGGTCATCGCCTACGCCAAAGGCGGGGCACTTGAAACCGTCGTTCCCGGCGTGACCGGAGAATTCTTCGTCGAACAGGAGTGGGAGGAACTCGCCGCCACCATCATCCGCTTCAATGCCTCCGCCTACGATTCCGCCGCCATCCGCGGGCATGCCGAAGGTTTCGACGTGAAGATCTTCAAGCGCCGCATTGCCGCGTTCGTCTCGGAGGCTTGGAAGACGCACAAAGCGATCGGCGCTAAGGAGAAAGAGAAGCACATCGTTCATCAGCAACAACCCGCACGCGTATGATAACCCGCTTTACCCGTCTTTTTTCAAAACCGATGCGGACAATTCTTGTCTCCGCCGCCGCCTTCGCGCTGCTGTTCGCCGCTGTCGCCGTTATTCTCCCCTCCCAGGTGCGCGTCTCGATGGCCTTCACGATCGCACAACAAGCGCGCCAGGAAACGTCCGACTATTCGTATGACGGCTATTACGCGCTCCGCGCTTCCGACTTGGTGGCGGACACGATGATCAGCTGGCTGTCGACGCCGTCGATCGTGAAAGAGATTTTCGCCGCCGCCAAGATCCCGATGACGGACGAGGAGATCGCGGCGATCTCCGGCCGGATGTTCCGAGGCAAGAAATTTTCGAGCCAGAACGTCGTCGTCACGTATACCGCCCGCGACAGGGCCGCCGCCACGGAGCTGCATCGCGCGCTAGCCCTTTCGCTTTCGAATCGCGCTCGCTTGCTCGTTCTTTCGCCCGCGCAAGAAACCCTCTTCATCGTCTCCGCGTCGGAACCGGTAATCGCCGAAGGCGGGCTGCCTCCGTTGCGAGCCGCCTTGGCCGGCGCTTTCGTCGGTGCCTTCATCGGGCTCTCGCTTGCCTATGCTTCCCGACATAAAAATCCGCAAGCCTGAGGCTTACGGACACAGGTAGGGCTTGGGATCGAC
>CAYYII010000101.1:0-3704 GCA_964471445.1 uncultured Gammaproteobacteria bacterium | reverse complement strand
TCGAGACCTTCCATCTGAACGATACCCCGGAAGCGTACATGCTCGAACGCCGAGCACATGCTCGCTCTCGGTGGCCGCAGGTCCAGCTCATGCCTGGGGCCGAGCAGGTCCTTCGCAAGCTCAGGGTCTCTCGCGTGCCGCTTGCGATGGTGAGCGCTGCGACGCGTGAACACGTTGAAGCCATCGCGGAAGCGCGGAACGTGCGGCAGTATTTCCAGCTCCTGGTCACGGAGGAAACCACTGGTCGGACCAAGCCGCATCCCGATCCATACGTCGCGGCCGCCAAGCGCTTCCGTGCCAAACCCCACAAGTGTCTGGCGTTCGAGGATACGGCGCATGGCGCCAAGTCCGCATACGATGCCGGCATGATCGTGGTCGGCGTGGCCAATCATCGCTTCGCGTCCCGTACGGAGCTCGCGAAAGTCGTCCATTATGTCCTTCCTGAAGGGCAAAACATAGGCGACTTCGAGCTCAAAGACATCGCGCATCTGCTCCCGCCCTAGTCGGCCGAAACGGCGACTGCGGGAGTTTTTCTTTTTCAACGCAGCATCTTGACAAAACCTCCTTTTTCCTTTATATTGGGCCGTTCCTCCGGAGTCCGTTCGGGCGGGGGAATATTGATCTTTTCATGCAAAAAACCCACATCCGAACGGAAGACAGGAACCGGAGATGCAAGAGCAAGTGCTCCCGATCGTCGCTCACACGCGCGACATTCTCGAAGCGATCCGCCGCAACCAGGTCGTCGTGCTTTCCGCCGAAACCGGCGCGGGCAAGACGACCTACGTGCCCCGACTGCTTCACGAGAACGGCTTCGGCCAAGGAGGCATGATCGGCGTCACGCAGCCGCGCAAGGTCGCGGCCATGAGCGTCTCAGCCTTCGTCGCCGAGCAGATGGGATGCCGTCTCGGCACGACCGTCGGCTATCAGATCCGCCACAAGCGGATGCTGGACGACCGCACGGCCATCAAGTTCATGACTGACGGCATCCTGCTGCGCGAGCTTCAAGACGATCCGCTGCTGCGCAAGTACCGCGTGCTCGTGCTCGATGAGATGCACGAGCGCAACTTGAACCAGGATTTCATCCTGGGGCTCGTCAAGCGCGCGCTGCCGCTGCGCCCCGACCTCAAGGTCGTGGTCATGTCGGCGACGATCAATGAGGAGGTCTTCGCCGCCTATTTCGGCGCCGAGATCGTGCGCGTCGAAGGACGCCGCTTTCCCGTCGCTGTCGAATATCTCGATCACGATCTCTTCGATCCGATCGAAGCCGCAGTCGAAGCGACGGCCTCCGTACTGAAGCGCGTCGACGGCGACGTCCTCGTCTTCATGCCCGACCGCGCTTCGATCGATAAGACGGCGCGTGGGCTGGCTGACCTTGCGCTCGGCGTCGAGATCCTGCCGCTCTACGGCAGTCAATCGCCGGAAGAGCAATATCGGGTCTTCGTTCGTCGAGGCCGGCGCATCATCGTCGCGACCAACATCGCCGAGACGTCGATCACGCTCGACGGCGTCGCCGCGGTGGTCGACACCGGACTCATCAAGCAAATGACGTATTTGCCGGGGACCGGGATGTCGAGCCTTCAAGCGGTCCCGCATTCGCGGGCCGGTTGCGATCAGCGTACCGGCCGGGCCGGACGCACTGCGCCGGGCCTGTGCCTGCGGCTGTACACGCGCTTCAACTACGATGAACGTCCCGCCTTCACGCCGCCGGAAATCCTCCGCTCGAGCGTCGAGCAGATGATCCTGCAGATGAAGGCGATGGGCATGGATGACGCGACGATCGACGACTTCGGCTTCCTGGACGCTCCGTCCGGGAAGGCTCTGGCCGCCGCACGCGCGACGCTCCGTTCGATCGGCGCCATCGATGGCGAGGGCAACCTCACCGCCGACGGGCGCTTCATGAGCGAGATCCCGCTGCCGCCCGTCGTCACCCGGATGATCCTGAGCGCTCGTGCCTTCGGGTGCGTCGCCCCGGTCATCACGATCGCGGCGACGTTCTCCACCCGGGACATCTTCGTGCGGCCGCAGGAAAAGAAAGGCGAAGCCGATACGGCGCATGCAAAGTTTCGCGTTCCGTCTTCCGACTTCCTGATGGCCCTCAAGGCCATCGAAGCTTGGAAAGAGTCCGCGAACCGCTGGGCTTTCGCCCGTGCGAACTTCCTGCATGGACGCGCGCTTGAGGAGATTCTCGCGACCGAACGCCAGATCAGCGACCTGCTGATCGAGCGCGGAATCGAGATTTCCCAAGAACGCGATGCCGCGCTGATCGCCATGTCCGTGGCGGCCGGCCTGCTGGGCAACTTGCTCGTCCACAATGGCGGAGAGAGCCATACGTACACCGGCACGACGTGCGGCGGCGTCTGGATCTTTCCGGGCTCGAACCTGTTCAAGCGAGATCCTCGCCTGATGGTCGCGGCAGCCATCGTCGAGACGGAGAAGGCCTACGCGCGCGGGTGCCAGGTCGTCACGCTGCAGATGCTTCGGCAGATCCTTCCGCCGTCTGACATCAACATGGCGCCGCCCCGTTTCCACGTGGATGTCGATTCCGAACCGCCCGTCCTTCGTTGCGAGTTCGACGTGTCCTGGAGGCACATCAAGCTTGGCACCGAGGTGGTCGAAGATCTCCGCGGACCCGAGATTCTCAATCCCGTGGTGAACGCGATCATCGAAGAGCATCGCGATCCGTTCGGCCATCGCTCCTCGGGAGGTTGGCATCCCGGCGTTTCCAAGAACATCCGGAAGATCGGCGAGTTCGGCCGACGCTTCACTTCATTCCGTCGACCGACGGAAGACGATCTCCTGGCGTTCTACCTGGAGCGCCTGCAGGGCATCGTGTCCATCGAAGGCGCGCTCGCGCGCGATCTCGCGATGGATCTTGATGCGAGGTTGAGCGAGGCTGATCGCGAAGCGCTTCATGCCCCACCGGTTTTCGAACGGTCTCCTGCTTCGCTTTCGGCGGCGGGCCGATGGGCTTCGTCCTCTTCCGAAGAGGCTGAGAGCGAGATGGAGCAGCTGGGTGCGCTCGCACGTGGCGCGCTCGAAAAGGAGATGAATGTGTGCCCGCTCTGCGGACGCAAGTTCTTCATCGACAGCTGCGGTTGGCATGACACTCGGCGACTGCTCTTCGGGGAGTCCTCCTGCGTGCTGCTCACCCTGACGACGGATGCCGGGCAGGAAATCGCCCGGCTGATCGCGTACAAGGAAAATGGGCGCGTCGTTCGGCAGCGAAGCGACAAGCTCAATTCCTACGGGTACTGGCGCGGCCGGTCGTTCACGCAGATCAACGTCAAGCGCTGCGAAGGCGCAATCGTGCCCTTCAGCGTGAGTAGCCTCGATGCGTGTACCAACGCGCTCGAGGAAATGAAGCGCTGGAAGGCCGAAGCCGAGAAAATCAAAACGGACGAAGCCGATCTCAAGACCCGCATCGGCCGAGGTCACGTGGCTCGTCTCGAGTGCGTCTCCGGTCAAAGCGGACGCCTCCTCGTGGTGCACCGAAGTACGGAGTACGTGGTCCCGTACGATGCCAAACCGTACCCTGTGCCGGGCGAGACCTGGTATTGGGAGCTCACGTTGCCGATGCAAGGCAAAGCGACGGCCAGACCTCTGTACCGACAAGCACCTTCTGCGAAAGAAGAGGAAGAGCTCGTCAACACGTTGCTCGGAGACTTCCGTTCGACGTACGGCTTCGTTCCTTCCGGATTCTGATC
>CAYYII010000100.1:0-3742 GCA_964471445.1 uncultured Gammaproteobacteria bacterium | reverse complement strand
CGGCCGGAACGGCCAAGGTCGCGCCGAAATCAGCCATGATACGCAAGCCGAAGAGGTAATACTCGCGCGTGCCGTCGTTTTTCTCCATAAAGACAAGACGCCGCCAGACTACACGAGGATTAAGGCAACGTCAACGGTGGGTAAGTTTTTTAAGCTAATGTAAGCGTTTAAATAAAAACGGTGGCCATCCGGCCGACCGTCCGTGTAGCCCTTCGGGTTAGGTGTTGTCTTCCATCGAGACCTCCTCCGGTCAGCTTATCAAGCTTTGATCTTCCCAACAAACTTGCGCCCGTTTCGAATGGGCGCGATGAAAGGCAGGAGGCAGGCCGCGCCGAGCAGCGCGCCACACACGTTGCTAAGGAGATCAAACCATGTGTCCATGGCACTGGTTGCAAATGTAAATCCTGCGTATCGCTGCAAAAGGAATTCTACGATTTCATTGGCCACGCCAAGCGCCACCGTCACGAGAAAACTGAAGACAAAAAATCGAAAACGCCCGATCCTCAATCCGCCGTCTTTGACGACAAGGAAGCAGACAAGAAAGGCCAGAAATCCGCCCCCGAACACATGCAGCACCCGGTTGCTGATTTCGGGATCAGGCACCGCGGCGCTGATGAGAAAAAAGATCAGGTTCAAGGACATGATGACCGCCATTGAAAAAAGACTGAGCCGGTCTCGTACTCGCCCCGCATCAGCATTCTCGAAAAACGACGAAAAAAGGTACTGCAGCAGCACGTACGCCAGACAGTAGCCGAGCATCAGGAAAAGAAGGTACATGGCTAGTGCGCGTTCATTTTTCGAAAAAGCTTTCTCGCATTCGCCGTCGTCGCGTCCGCGATCGTTTCGAGCGGCAAGTTTTTCAGATCGGCGATTTTTTGCGCCGTGATCTTTACGAATGACGGCAGGCAGCGTTCACCGCGTTTCGGAACGGGCGCGAGATAGGGCGCGTCGGTTTCGACGAGAAACTTGTCCATCGGCACCCAGGCCACCACGTCCGTCAGCAGCTCCTTGCCGGCGGCGATGTCGGCTTTGCGTGCAGGATACGTAATGACGCCGGTAAAAGAAATCAAGAAGCCGAGCGCGAGATAGCGTTCTGCGTCGCGTTTCGTGCCGGTGAAGCAGTGGATCACGCCCCGCAGATTCTCGCCCTGCGAATAGGCTCCCCAGATTTTTTCGATCAAGGCGACTTGGTCGTCGTGCGCGTCACGGCAATGGATGACCACAGGCAGATCGTTCGCGATCGCCAAGCGAGCGCCAGCTTCGAAGGCCGCCTCTTCCCGCATCTTCATGTCTTCTTTCGAAATGCCTTCGTAGTCGTAATGATAATCGAGGCCCATCTCCCCCACCGCCACGACTTTCGGATGCTTCAAGAGCTCGCCGTAGTAGGTGGAATCGAACGCTTCATTCCGCGATTTGAACTGGACCTCGTTCTCGTCGACATACCCCGCGAACAGGTGGCTCGGATGCAATCCGACCGTCGCCCAGACGCCGTCGTATTTCTCCGCCAGCGCAACACCGTTCGCGCTCGTATCTTTCTGCGTGCCGACCGCGATCATCTGCACGCCTTCCGCCAACGCCGAACGCACGACATCGTCCGTGTCGTCCTTGAAGGCGTTAAAATGCACGTGGCAGTGGGTGTCGATGAGCATCTTTTTATATCACCGACTTTAGTTCCTTGACGGCATGCGGCAGGAGCGGCGCCAGGATCCCGAAGGCCTGGAGCAGCCAGACACCGACGTTTGAAACGGACAACGCGGCCGCGAAGTGCGCGGAGATGGGGTAGCGCGCGGCAATGTAGAGCGCGCCGCCGACGACGAGGACACCTTCAACGAAGCCGAGCACGCCGCCCAGGATCGCGTTGAACGTCTTCATGAACGGGATGACGGAAACGATCTTGAAAATCTTTTCAATCAGCCAGAAGAGCAAGCCGATCAGGCGATTCACCAGGATCATGAGCAGGACGAACATGACCGTGCGAGCCAGGTTGATGTTGCCGAGGAAGATGCCAGATGCGGCGGTGCCCCAGGCGTCGTAGTAGCGACCGGCCACGAGAACCGACACCACCATGCCGACGACCGCCCCGAGCGCATGCACGAACCCAAACCAGAGTCCCGCCAAGACAAAAGCGAAGACGGAGAGGAGGAGGATCAGGTCGAGGATGGTCATGACTTGGTGCTTCCGGATTCCTTCACAGTTTCTGCCAAGGTTTTACGCAGTTTTTTAAAACCCTCAGAGTCCGTCTCCAGCTTTACCCGGACAGCTTCTGCTTCTGCGCTTGAAAGGACGCCGGCCCTTGTAAACAACTGCAAGATTTTTGCGACAGACAACCTGTTGATTTTTGCTGTGTACGTCTTCAGGTTCTCCGTGGCTTCGGGCGATTCTAACGCCTTGGCTGCAGCCTTTTGCATGCCGCTTTCCAGCTTTTCGAAAGGCGTTTCCTGTTTTTCCGCGTTCCCTATCGGCGTATCCAGTGTCGCGATCTTTTCGTCTTTTGGAGGTTCGCTGCTGGGCGGAGAAGCCAGCCGGCTTTCCAAAGCTGCTTTCTGCTCCCGTCGTCCATCGAGCGCTTTTTGAAGGTCCTTCTTTTCTTTTTCCAAGTGCCTTTCGAAAGAGGTCGTGACATCGGGATCTCGGGCCTCCCAATCCTTTCGCAGCGCGGCCAGGGAGGTGTTGCGCACGTATTTCTCGTCAGCCGCGAAGCGTTGGAACGCTTCTTCAATGCCTGCCGTCGTCGAAAGCGCATTAAAGTTATCTTCCGCCCGCGTGATCAGTTCGCCGGCAGCGACGATTTCCTTCCTTAAGTTTTCAGGCTCGTTTCTTCTGCGGATGCTCTCTTCCTTGAGCGCGATTTCAGCGGGATCCCCGCCACCTCTGGCTTTCAGAGCCTCCACTTCCTGTTCTAAAATTGTAAGAACCATCCTATCCCAGGGATTGGCTTTTTTTTCAGCCGTTGCGGCGGGCTTCTCGTTTTTCGGAGAGGGCCGCACTCCTTTCAACGTTTTGGTCTCCGGAACTTCCCCCACCTTTTTCAATAAAGCCTCGCGCTTCGCTGCGTCGAACACGACGCGCTTGCTGCCGCTGTCAATGATTTCAGATGAAGGTTCGACGTAGGCTGATTCCGCCTTGACGGGTGTTTTTTCGGGTTCATCCGGCCTTAGCTTCATCGGAATGACGTCATGGATTTCTGCGTTCGGTACTCCATCAGAAAGATCTCCGGAACCGAGTTTTTTGTCCGGGAGGGAAGAAAGAATCTGGTCGTCCGTCACTTCAACTGCCTGAAGGTCTTCGCCTTTTTTTTGCAATACCGCAAGTTCTTCTGACGTAAACGGTTCTTCGCCCCCCTTTGGTTTGAGGAGGATATCCCGTTTTACCGCCTCTTGGAGGCGTTCGCGCCGTTTTTGCTGCTCTTGCTTCTCCGCGATTTCAGATTCGGTTTGGGCGATACCGCGATCAATCGCTTCTTGCGTTCCAGCAGTTTCTTTCTCGAGGTGTTCGATACCGGCATCAACAGCCTCTTGAACGGGGTCTTTTTCTTCTGCAGGCTCGCCAAGCTTCGCTGCTCCCTGTTCTTGCGTCGCGGGTTGTTGTTTGACTTCTTCAACTCTTCCGCCTGGATGGACGCGCAAGACTACCCCCGTCGGAAATTTGCGGAGGGAGCTTCCGTCGGCATAGTCAACGCGCAACTCTTCTTTTGCTTCGTCGAGGCGCGCATCTTTGATGACCTGTCCGTATTCGGTATCTT
>CAYYII010000099.1:0-3750 GCA_964471445.1 uncultured Gammaproteobacteria bacterium | reverse complement strand
GATAATCCATGCGATCGACGTCGAGCTCGCCGGAAATGAGGGTGCTCAGCAGCTCATGAATCGCGCCTTTTTTGCCCGGGTACTTCTTGCTCCATTGCGCGGACGGCTTCACTTGATGATGCAAGAGCGAAGCGATGTCCTGCGCTTCGTGCGGCGCGATCGGGATCCTCGGATCGCGGCCGAGCGCGGCGATCAGCATAACGGAATAATCTTCGTGCTCGGCTGGATGAGCGGCATCGTACGTGCGATACCATTCTCTTGGCGTCTCAAGTTCGCCGAACGCCGGCATAAGCTTTTCCGAAACATGCGAAAACGGCGCGTGGCCGACGTCATGCAAGAGGGCCGCGAAGCGAAGCATGCGGCGGAAGTACGCGAGGTCCTCTTTTTTATACATCGGTTTCAGGACGTCCGCGCTGACACGCGCGATGTTGTCCCAAACGCGGCCGGCGATGTGCATCGCACCGAGCATGTGGCTGAAGCGGTCATGCGTGGCGCCGGGATAGACGAGGTACGACAACCCGAGCTGGCGCACGTAGCGCATGCGCTGAAAAATCGCATGATCGATGACCGCTTTTTCGCGCTCATCGAACTCGATCGTCTGGTGAATGGGATCGCGCAGCTCGTACATTATTTTTTGACAATCGTGACTTCCGTGCCGACCTCGACCCAGTCGTAGAGCGTTTTGGCTGGACCGACGCCGAGGCGGACGCAGCCCCCGGAAACCGGCGTGCCGAGATGGTTCTCCCCTTCCTTCTTGCCACCCGGCCATTCCGGCAGCTCATGGATCCCGTAGGTCGTGCCGATGAACGGCATCCAGTACGGCATCCACAACTTGGCCGCGTTGGACCAGGCGCGAGGTTTCTTGTCCCGGATCGCGAAGGTGCCGAGGGGCGTAGGGTGACCCGGCCGGCCGGTGGAAACGGGAAACGTGCCGATGGTCTTGGGACCCAGCGCATAGCTCAATGTTTGCGTCGCCAACGTAATCACGATGTGCTTCTTGAGGCGAGCCGCTCCATTTTTGACCGGATCGTACCCGGAGCGGATCTCAAGCCCGTCGGAAAAACCGTCGGCGTCCGTGTCGGACTTCAAGGGATCGCTGCCAAAGCTTAGCTCGTCGGAATCGGACAACCCATCGTTATCAGCATCATTCGCCTCCAGGCGTCCCGTGCCGAACGGGGTGTAGCCGTGGGCGATTTCGGTCGCATCATCGTAACCATCGCCGTCCGTGTCATGGGTCGAAGGTTCCGCCGCCAGAACCGGGGCGACGAACAAAAATGAGAGCGCAAGAAGCACGATTCCGCCTTTCAAATACGAAACTTTCTCCGGCATAGGCCGGAGAAAGCGTATCACAGTTTCGGCAGGTTTTCCAACGGTTTCGCGGCTTCGAGCTCGAACTGCAGCGTCCTCAATTGCTCTTGAATTTTTTCGGTGCGGACTTGATGGCGCTGTTCAAGGTCGGTGCGCTGGCCAGAAGCGCCATCCGATGGAGGCAGGGCATCAAGCACCTCTCGCTGCAGATCAAACGTCATGTCGATTGGCTCCAGCATCGCTTCGGTCATGAGTGGCTGCGTGACGGTCGCGGAGGCGATCAAGGCGGCGTGGCGATCAAACATCTTTTCAGCGGCTTGGATCGCGCGGCTACCGGCTTCTGCTTTCGGCGGATCGACGGCAAAGCCCAAAGCGATCGCGTTCATGCTGAAGAGGTGTACCTCGTACGCATGCAGGGCGGATTGGACGCGGGCGATGCGGTCTTCTTGAGCCAAGCCGTTCCGGACCATCAGACGTTCCGTTTCTTCCAAACGGCGGGCGGCATGCGCGGCCTGGACGGCGAACTTGTGCGCGGGGGAAATCGTCAGGCGTTCTTGAACGTCTTCCGAAGCGAGCTTCACGGAATACAACCGGTCGCCGGGAAGGGCGCCTTGCGAAGCCAGAACGAAGCCTCCGCCGGAAAGTACGAGCACGCAGACGACGGCTACGGTCATAGCGGGCTTCCAGATCAGAAAGCCGAATCGTCGAGGATGCGCGCTGGGCACGAACGGCGACTCGGCCATGACGATGAGCAGGCGCTTGCGGCCGGCTTCAAGCACGCTAGCTGGCACCGGAAAGCGTCGGAGTTCTTTTAATTGTCTTGGGTGACTGGACATGCGGTTTTCAATTCTTTGACGGCGCGGTGTAAGGCAACGTAGACGGCGTTCTTTTTCTTTCCGGTCATTTCGGCGATTTCTTCGATCGGCAAGTCGTCGATGTAGCGCATGACCAGGAGGTCACGCGTATCAGCACGCAAGCCGTCGAGCGCCTGGACCAGGCGTTCGCTTTTCAGCAATCGATCGACTTCAGCATGAGGATCTCCGGGCGCGCGCAGGGTTTCTTCGATCTCATCACTGATCGCCACCGCGGCGCGGGCGTTGCGGCGGTAATGATCAATGATGAGGTTGTCGGCGACCCGATATAGGAAGGCTTTCAGGTGCTGGATCTCGTCGGCCTTCACGCGGATCGTGTCCCAAGCGCGCACGAAGGTTTCGCTCATGATGTCGTCGGCCGTTTCGGGGGAGCTGGTACGGAACAGGGCGTGTCGATAAATTTTCGGGCCAAAAAGCTCGTACGTTTCGACGAACGCTGTCTCATCCCCCGACTGGATTCTGGTCAGAAGCAATGCCTCTTTCAGCCTTTCCATTGCGATTGGTCGAGTTCGGTTGGTAAGACGGTACTACAGCAAAGATCTTACAGACCCGCAACCCTTCGATCTTCAGCTCCCCGAAGCGCGGTTCAAGGGAGGCAAACGTGGCGGTGCGGGTTTGGGCGCAAATGCCGGTTTTTCAAGAGGTTTTTCGCTTATTGGAGACTCCAGCTCGGCGTCGGCGGTGACAATTCGGATCTTGCCGCCGAACATGCCGGGTTTGGGCGGAGACGACGGAAGTGTACGATCGCTTCTTGGAACTTCCGGAGGACGCGGTGCGGGTTTTGGCACCTCGACCTTTACGGGCGCCGGCGCAGGTTTCGGCAACGGAGGCGAAACAGGTGTCGGTCGGGACGGTTCAGCTGCCGGACGTACCGAAGGGGCGGGAGCGGGGGCCGGACTTGGTTTGGACAGGGGTGCGGGGACGGGTTTAAACGCCGGTTTGGGCGCCGCAGCCGCTTCAGAGCGCGCGAACGGGAGGCATTCCTTGCAATAGAATGGACGGTTCGGATCCGGCGGAAATTTCAAATTGAGCTCCTTGCCGCAGCGGGAACAGTTCGCTTTGTACTGGCGTTCGGATCCCTCTTTGGGAGCCGCTCCTTCGGCGGCGTAGGGTCGAGGCGCAGCGGCAGGCGCACCGGCTTTCGGGATGAAGGTGCCGGTCTCTTCGTCGAAGCCGCTCCACTTGTTGACCTTCCCTTCGATGTCCGCGCGCGTCAGGGCGTACTGATCGCGCGAAGCCTTGATGACCTTGTCACGGCTGTCTGTCCGCTTGGCGATAGGAGGCAGGGTCGAGGCCGAAAATGCCGAGGAAGCCACGCCATCGATCATCAGCTTCAGATAGATGTCAAACTTCGCCAAGTTGAGAAGATCCTCGCCGCCTTCGACGAAGGTCGGCGCGAACTCCTTGGCGAGGTGCTCGGCATCGCCGGCGCCGACGCGGAACGCGATGATAGTTCCGACGTTACCGAAGACGGCGGCGGCGACTTCCTCTTCAAGCTGCTCGATGTACTGATGAGCCGTGATGAGATTCAGGCGGTATTTGCGGGCTTCGGAAAGGATATTGGCGAACG
>CAYYII010000098.1:0-3752 GCA_964471445.1 uncultured Gammaproteobacteria bacterium | reverse complement strand
TCCTGTTTTTGGCCGGCAGCATCGAAATGGGGAGGGCGGAGGAATGGCAGCGGGACGTTGCGGCGCGCCTCGCGGCCACCGACTGGATCCTTCTGAATCCCAGACGCGGATCATGGGATACATCTTGGGAACAGAGCCTTGATCACCCTGAATTCAGGCAACAGGTGGAGTGGGAATTGGACGCTTTGGAACGCGCCGAGGCGATCCTCATGTATTTCGATTCGGCGACGAAATCGCCGATCAGCCTCTTGGAACTCGGCTTGTTCGCGCGCAGTGGGAAAATGATTGTCGTCTGTCCGAAGGGTTTTTGGAGAAAGGGAAACGTGGACATCGTCTGTGCGAAGTACGGCATCAAATGTGCCAAGAGCGTCGCGCGTGCGATCGTGATGCTGGAAGCAAGGAATTTCTAAGATTTCATTCTTTGTCCTTGCGAATCGTTTCTCGGACAAGCATGGCTTCCTTGCGTTCGATGCCCCAGCGATAACCGCCGATCGCGCCCGACGACGTCAAGACGCGATGACAGGGGATCAGATAGGCGATCATGTTTTTCCCGCAGGCCGTGCCGACCGCGCGCACGGCTTTCGGGAAACCCGCGGCCTGGGCGATCTCCGTATAGCTCGAGACCCGGCCTTCGGGAATGGCAAGAAGCGCCTTCCAGACGCGGATTTGAAAATTCGTGCCCCTGACCTCCAAGCGAAGTGGATGCTTCGCTTTCTTGCGATCGAAAATCTTTTTGATCATCGCTGCCGCGGCTGAAGGGTCGTTGAGCAGCTTGGCATGCGGCCAGGCGTGCGCGATCGATCGGCGGACTTCGTGCACGTCGGCGGATGCAAGAAAGGAAAGATAACACACGCCGCGTTTCGTGATGCCGATCGCGCACGCGCCGAACGGCGACGGGTGGACGCCATAGGCGATGCGCATATCGCCGCGTTTGAATTCGCCGGGCGAAACCGCTTCGTGCGCCACGAGGAGATCGTGCAATCTGCCGGGCCCGGACAAACCGGACACATACGCCGCTTTCATGACGCTCGAATGCGCAAGGGCGGATTTGGCCCGTTCGCTCGCCAGGTGGGCCAGAAAACGCTTCGGCGAAATGCCGGCCCATTCCGTGAAGGCGTGTCCGAAATGCGAAACGCTCATGCCGGCGGCGGAAGCGGCGCCGTCGATCGAAGCGGATTCCGATGCGTGGGCGCGCATGTAGACGATCGCGTCGCGCATGGCTTCATAGAGCTCGTATCTTTTTCTGGTCTTGCGTTTCATGCCGACACTATAGCCGATACGCGTAACGGCCTCCACCCGGTTTTCGCTGACAAAAAAACAGGGTGGGCACCCTGTTTTATGAATGCTTACGCGCCGTCGTAGGCCTGTTTCAAGCCTGCGATGTCGACCTTTTTCATCTGAAGCATGGCGTGCATGGCTTTCTCTGATTTTTCGGCATCCTCGCCTCCCATCATCTTGCCCAAAGCGGCGGGCGTGATCTGCCATGACAGGCCGTATTTGTCTTTGCGCAACGCCCGATGAGAAATAATTTTGTCTTTCGGCTGAAGACGTATTAGTCTGGTTGCATGCCGTTTCAGCGCGCGCGCTTTCTCCTCGCGACTCTCGTCCTGCTTGTAGGAGCTGGCTGCGTTGTGGATCCATCAACATCCGGCCTCGGATCATTGCGGACGTCGCCTGACTACTCGGCGGCAAAGCACCTGTGGCAGACGGTCGCCGAGGGAGCGGCCCGCAACGCGTACGATTTGAATGCTACGAGCACCGTGCTTGTCTATCGATTTTCGCCCGATCGTTTTGACATCGGCCTGGCGATGGAGGATCCGCCCCGGAGGGTTTCAAAGTGGCGGGAAGATCTTCCGGATGCGCGATTGGTCGTGAACGGAGCCTATTTCAATACGGACGGACAACCTTCCGGTTTCCTTGCGATTGGAGGGAAAAGATTAGGAAGAAGCCAATTTGATCTTGATAAGAGCGGCCTTGTCCGTGTTGGATCGGGTTTCGACATGATTGATACCGCGCGCAGCCCGATCGATTTGAATACTGTGACGAACGGTTTTCAAAGCTACCCATTCTTTTTCATCGATGGACGCCCGGCTATCACCCGCGACAGCGGTTTGCGGGCGAGGCGCACGTTCATCGGCACGGACAAAGAAGGGTTCATGTATGTCGGCGTGCTTGCTCATGGCGAAATGAGTTTGTACCAATTCATGCGCGGACTCGAGACGGTCGATATCGACTGGGCCGACGTCCTGAATCTTGACGGCGGTCCGTCGACAGGACTGGCCGCACATTTCGAAGGCGGGAACGAGACAATCGACAGTCTTGTATCGGTGCCCAACGTCCTTGTGGTACGAGAAAAACGAGGGGAGTGAGGTTGGCGCATGGTTCACGACTCCGAGCTGAATAAGCCTCTCCGAAGTAAAAAAATGCCCGGATGGAATCTGGTGATTCTATCCGGGCCTGAGCCTCACAGCGCGTACACCCGGCCGATCAGCCCGTCCGAAACGAGTCGGAGGCGGACAGGACCCGCGCGGAGTTTCTGCTCTAACTCACGTATCACCATGCGGTCGACATGGCCGAGCTGGACGCCTTGGCTTCGCGCGTTTTCCCACTTCTCGTGAAGGCCGTCTCGATGGTAGGGCAGATACCCGCCGTGGGCAGAATTCACGAAGAGATTTGCTTGCGTCAGATGCCCAACGGCCCCGCCGGCAATGGCTGTCCTGATGCTTTCGAGAGGTTGGTACCGCTGATGCTTCAGGAACGCGTAGTCCCAGAGCACGATCTTGTTCTTGAATGCTTCTGGAGAAACCGGGTACTCACGGTACAAATCACTCGTGAGCGAGTCCTTGGCTCTGAACGGATCGCCGATGTGCACGATCTCGCCTTCGCAGATCCCGACCGTATTGACGGCTGGCGTGGTTGCGAGAAGCGCGCCAGTCGGAGAGGGGGACTCCAGATGTCCTCGAACATGCTCCGGACTCGGTCGGACCTGGACCAGGTTCCACTCCTTGAGGTTCCGATCGTTGACGATCACCTCGAGCTGAACGCCGAACGTGATGCCGATCCCTTGCAGGGCCGAGACCACTTCCTTTGCCAGCCGCGTGAAGACCTCGACCATCCTTGGCTCATCTCCACCCGCTACCAGTTCGCATGTCTCGGCGTCGTAAACGCTGATGACGGCTTCGTGGTCCCAGGTTGCAGACGTCCAGCGGACACCTCCTCCCTCGAAGCTCTTGTTGCCTCGAGCGATGCGCACGACGGTGCGCTCCAAGAGCTCGCTGTAGCCGACGTCGATCACGCAGCCGATGCCCCAGACGTAGGGCTGGACGACCACCTCCTCGCCGCGCTCGCACGCGCCCCGGACCTTTTCGATCAGTCCGTGCAACGTGCAGGTCTCGCTCGCATGGACGCCGGATCTGGCATCGCGCCAGTCTTCGTCGCAATGCGAGCTGCGTACTATGTACGCGTCATTGAGGTGTTGTCGCCGCCACGTTTCCAGGGCAGTCTCATCGAAACGCGGCTTTTCCTCTCCTTCCTTGTCGGTGGTGAACCAGGGAGGGACACGGAGCGAGGGGCTTTTCCGTTCGAGCATTCCACAGACGAACAGGCTGATCGCTTTTCCGGAGAGCAGGTCGAACAGCTCGGAGAGCTTTTCGGCCGCCTTCGGGTTCGATCCCGCGAGGAGGTCTGCCAGGCGACGCAGGGAGCCGGTCTCCGTACTGTACTTCCACGCGTTGACATCGAATAGCTTCATG
>CAYYII010000097.1:0-3808 GCA_964471445.1 uncultured Gammaproteobacteria bacterium | reverse complement strand
CTCCGTGCCCTCCAAGCGCTCCAGACTGGAGAACTCTGCCCGGTCGAATGGACTCCGGGGGAGAAGACCCTGGGGAAAGCGTGATCAAACAAAAACCGGCCGCACGGCCGGTTTTTGCGTTATCGGATCAAGTGGAATCCTAGGACAAGAGGCCAAAGAAAGATAACGTATGCCGCGGTAAAAAATTGCTCCGTGCGCGGAACACTGATACTGAAGCCGGCAACATATACCACGCAACCAATACCAACGTAGAAGATTGAAGCAGTAATTGCAGCCGCTCGTTTGTTCATATTTTCTTCAAAAACTCCAACAACAACCTCGCTCCATACCCCGACGCACCCCAAGAGCGCTCGTCGTTATAGTCCTTCTCGTTGTACGCCGGCCCCGCGATGTCGAGATGCGCCCACGGCGTCTCTCCGACGAATTCTTTGAGGAAGAGTCCGGCGGTGATCGCGCCGCCGTAGCGGCCGCCGCCGATGTTTTTGACGTCGGCGTGGCGGCTTTTGACCAGTTCGGCGTAGTCGGCGAAGAGTGGGAGGCGCCAGACAGGCTCTCCGGCGGCCTGCGCAGCGTCCTCGAGGCGACCAGCGAGCTTGTTATCGTCCGTCATCAGGCCGGAAATATCCTGCCCGAGCGCGACCATGCAGGCGCCGGTCAAGGTGGCGAGGTCGACCATAAGATCAGGCTTAAGCGTCGTGCCATAAAAAAGCGTGTCAGCAAGCGTGACACGACCTTCCGCATCAGTATTCAAAATCTCGATCGTTTTTCCAGACATCGTCTTCACGATGTCACCCGGACGGATGGCGGTGCCGGACGGCATGTTCTCGACAAGCGCGGCGATGCCATGCACCTCGATCGGCAGCTTCAAGAACGGCAGCGCCTTGAAAACAGCGAGGACCGCAGCCGCGCCGGCCATGTCGATCTTCATGTCCATCATGCCGTCGGCAGGCTTGATCGAAAGGCCGCCGGAATCGAACGTCACGCCCTTGCCGACCAGCACGACGCGTTTCTTGGCGTTCGCGGGCTTGTAGGCCAGATGCACCATCTTCGGCTCATGCATTGAGCCTTGAGCGACGGCCAAAATGCCGCCACAGCCCATCTTTTGGAGTTCCGGACGTCCGTAGACCGTGATCGACATCCTTTTTTGCCCGACGGCAAGCGTGAGCGCTTCCTGCACGAAGGTCGCCGGATGCATGTCGAGCGCCGGTGTATTTACCAGATCGCGCGCATACATCGAGGCGTCCGCAAAGAGCATCCCGAGGCCGAGTGCTGCGTCAAAAGCTTTGGGTGCCAAAGTCGAAGGACCGAGAACGAAGAGCTCTTCGAGTCGGCCGTTCTTGTCTTCCTTGTATTTTTCGTAGCGATATCCGGCAAGCATCGCGCCTTCAGCCAAGGCTTTGATCGCTTCAGCGGCCGGACCGACCTTGTCGAGCGGAAGCCAGAGAGCGAGTTTCTTGGCGTGCTGCGCTTCGGCCGCGCGCACCGCCCGGGCCGCAGCGGCTCGAAGGTCGGCCGTCGTGAACGTTTTGCGGTCGCCGAGGCCGAGCACGAGTAGCTTCCGCTGCGGCAGTTTTCCATGCGTATGCATGGCGAGGGTCGAACCGTTCCGCGCCTTGAACTCTTCGGCTTCGACGTGCGCCTTCAGGTGGCCGCCGATCAGCGCATCGAGCTTGGCGAGTGGGGCTGCGAGTTCGGCGCCTTCAAACGCGCCGACGACCAGGAGATCGGCTGCGGCCTCGTGCGGCTGGAGTTTGGAGCGGAAGATGCGCATACGTTTCCAGGATTTTTTTGTCGTCGACGTAAAAACGATACGGTTCAAGCGCCCAATCCCCCGCGTAGGCCACTCCGACGCGCGGACCGCGCTTGATGAACGCCCGGGGCATACGGATGCCGCGATCTTCGATCCAGAGGCCGGTTTCTTCGGAGATGGCTTGGCCATCCTGCCTTCGATCGATCCCGAATGCTTTGGTCAGGCGCGCCGGCCCGCGCACGCCCGCGACGCCGCGGAACAGGATGGCCGCAGGATAGCGCGCATCGCCAGTCACCGCGTTCAGCATCCAATGCATGCCGTAGACGAAGTACACGTACCAGAGGCCGCCCTGCTTGAACATCGGCGCGTTGCGTTTCGTCTCTCCCCGATGCGCGTGCGAGGCGCGATCCTGGAAGCCGTCATACGCTTCGGTCTCGACGATCACGCCGACGATCTCTTCGTCCCCCATGCGCCGCACGAGGACTTTTCCGATCAAGTCGCGCGCTACCACAAGGGCCGGACGCCGGAAAAAATCGGGACCGAGCCGTTCAGGCCGCGAGCGTTTTGAGATCTTTGAGGACCTCTTCGGCATGGAGGGCGGGCTTCACGTCTTCGTAGACCTTGGCAATCCGGCCTTGGGGATCGATCAGGAACGACCAGCGCATGGTGCCCGTGTATTCGCGGCCCATGAATTTCTTCTTGCCCCAGACGCCGTACGCGTTCACGAGCGTTTTTTCCTCGTCGGCAAGGAGCGTGAACGGCAGCTTGTATTTCTCGACAAACTTGGCGTGCTTCTTGGCGGGATCGACGCTCACGCCGAGTACGGCCGCCTTCAGTTTCTTGAATTTTGGAAAGGTATCGCGAAGCGTGCAAGCCTCGACCGTGCAGCCCGGCGTGTCGTCCTTGGGATAGAAATAGAGCAGGACCCAGGAGCCCGCGTACCCCTTGAGTGCGTGCATCTTTCCTTCTTGGTCCGGCAAGTTGAAAGCAGGGGCCTTGTCACCAACGTGGATTGGCATAGAATACGTATGTTCGATTCAAAGCTATCATAAGGAGCGTCCATGAACCAGCCGTCTCAACTCTGCGATTTGAAGTGCAAACCCTGCAAAGGCGGTATTCCGCCGTTGACCCGGGAAGAAATCGCGCCATTCGCCGCTCAGGTGCCGGAATGGAGGCTGGCGGAAGACGCGCTTTCGATCTCGCGATCCTACACCTTCAAGAACTTCAAGGAGGCTGAGGCCTTTGCCTGCAGGGTCGGCGTCATCGCCGAGGAAGAAGGGCACCACCCCCATATCGCTTATGGTTGGAGTTACGCTCGGCTCACGCTCCAGACCGACGCCATCCAAGGCCTCGCGGAGAATGACTTCATCTTGGCCTCAAAAATCGACCGCCTCTAGGCATTACCTAAGACGTCCCGCCCGGGACGTTTTTACGTACGACTAACGCGGAAGATCAGGGTTTTCAGATACAGAGATTCTGGGAAGTAGACGGAAAGCGGGTGGTCGGCGCTTTGCCGGACCGCCTGGATGAGATCGAGCTGGACGCCGGCTTGAACCGACGCGCGGCGCAGCGTGAAGGCGAAGTCATCTTCGGTCAGGAAGTGCGAGCAGCTCGACGTCGCGAAGAGTCCCCCATCCTTCACGAGCCGCATGGCCGCGCGGTTCAGGAAGTGATACGCCTTGCGGCCCTCTTCGGAATCTTTCATGGTCTTGATGAGCGCAGGCGGATCCATCACGACAACGTCATACTGTTTCTCCTGCCCGGCTCCGAGCCACTGGAAAATATCGGCGGATTCCGTCGTGAATACCTTGTCCGAAAACTCGTGCAACTCGGCGTGCTTGCGGCACAGTTCCAGCGCGTCTTCTGACGCGTCGATGTTATGCACCGAAGCCGCGCCAGCGCTCATCATGACGACGCCGGCCGCGCCGGAATAGGAAAACAGGTTCAAGACGTCCCTGCCTTTCGCAACGCGCGCCAGCGCTGATCGCGCGTCTTTCTGGTCCAGGAAGAAACCGGTCTTCTGCCCTTTGATCGGGTCGGCCAGAAAGCGGATGCCAT
>CAYYII010000096.1:0-3827 GCA_964471445.1 uncultured Gammaproteobacteria bacterium | reverse complement strand
GCATAACTTCATCTCTCAACACAAAAAGAAGACCCGGCCATATGGCCGGGTCTTCTTTGGTGCCAAGACCTCTCGGTCTTCCGAAAGGCGCTCAACATGGCTCGGGGACTTGGATTCGAACCAAGATAAACAGATTCAGAGTCTGTTGTCCTACCATTAGACGATCCCCGAAGGCGTCGACATCGTAGCTTTTTACGGAGCAGCTGTCAACGCAAATGTCCTGGGGCGGTCTATCTTGACAAAAGAGGGGGTTTCCGCTAGGGTCACTCTATATCTTTTACGAAATTATGAAGAAATCTCTTTTCGCGCTCGTTCTTGCGACGGCGCTTCTCTCGGCTGGACAAGCGTATGCCGCGCAAGCGCTTCCGCCTGTTCCGGGCGGCGGCGGTGGCAATAGCCATGCGTCGCTCACGATTATTACTCATACGATGAATGACAACGGCGGCATCGCTTTGCCGTCAGCCGTTCTCATGACGTATGGAGACGGGATCTCCTGGACTCAAGCCTGGGCGGGTTTCGACTTGCCGGGTTTCTCGATCGTCGTCCCTGTCGGCCCGTACGTGATTCAAGGAACGAATTTGGCCGGCTATGTGCGCACGTACAGCCCGAGCTGCAGCGGCTCCTTGGCTGAGGACGGTTCAGCGACATGTATCGTCACGTATGATGACGTGCCCCCAGGCACCCCTGGCTGCGAGGCGGGTTGCGATACGATTCCGACCAATTGCGGCGTTGTGGATTGCGACCCGACCGTGCCGGCCGGCGGCTGCCCGCCCGAGAGCCCGGATTGTCCGCCGATCGCTCCGCCGGAAACGCCTGGAACGACGCCTTGCGTTCCATCGAGTCCCGATTGCAGCCCGATGGCTCCTTCGGAAAACGGCTCCCAGGAGCCTAACGGAACGACTTCGACAGAAGAGCTTCCTCGCACGGGCGGAGGTGCACTCCCTGTCGCATTGGCGCTCATCGCCGTCGGTACGACATTGATGTCGCGCAAGCGCTCCTGATACGATACGCACGCCGGCACATTGTCGGCGTGTTTCCATACTTACCATGCGTCGCCACGTCCACATTCTCCTTCCGCTTGCCGCGTTTGTCGCGGCGATGTTCGTCATGGCCTGGCCATCGATCCGTTTGCGCCTTGATGGACAGATGGAATCGCCTGCCACTGCCGTGGAAACGGCTTCGGCTTCCTCTTCATCTTCGTCTACTCTCGCTGTGCGTTTGGTGATCCCGCGACTGGGCATTGACGCGCCGATCGTGGAACCGTCCGCACGCAATGAAAAGGCGTTTCAAGAAGCGCTCGAAAACGGTATCGCGCATTTTCCAGGCACGGCGCTGCCGGGGCGAAACGGCAATGCATATTTCTTCGGCCACTCCAGCGATTACCTCTGGAGTCCAGGTGCCTACAAAAACGTTTTTGCGAAGCTCATGTCGGCGCGCGTCGGCGACGAGATCGAGGTGACCGATGCCTCCGGCACGCCTTACCTCTATCGTGTTACCGGCATGAAGATCGTTTCGCCCAAGGATCTCAGCGTGCTTTCGCAAGGCGACGGCAAAAAGAAGATGCTGACGCTGCAGACGTCCTATCCGCTCGGCACGGCACTCAAACGCTTCGTTGTCACGGCGGAACTTGCGCCGTACGCGCATGAATAGGATGGATAGGGAGGAAAGCCGCCGTAAAGGCGGGTTTTTCTTTTTTGAAGGCCTGCGCTACACTCCACCTCATGCGCATCAATAAATATCTGAACGGGGCTGGCGTAGCCTCGCGGCGCGAGGCGGATCGCTTGATCGAGGCAGGCGACGTTACGATCAACGGCCGCGTCGCGAAACTCGGCGATCAGGTCGAAGAAGGGGATGCGATCGCCGTTGGCGGACGAACAGTCGTTCCGCCGCAGGTTTCGACGGTCATCGCTTTTCATAAACCGGTCGGCCTAATCGTCACAACGGACGCGAACGCTCCTGACAATGTCATGGAGGCGCTTCGGCGTTCGGAAAAACGCCTGCCGAATGTGCGCCTGTTTCCCGTCGGCCGCCTGGATGTGGCCTCGTCGGGACTCCTACTCTTCACCGACGACACGGCGCTGGCCGATCGGCTGATGCGGCCTGATTCCGGCACGGAAAAAGAATATGACGTCGGCGTCAATCGGAACGTCACCGACGAGTTTCTCAAAAAAATGTCCGAGGGCGTCCGCATCCTTGGCCTCAAGACGCGGCCTGCCGTTGTCGTGCAGACCGGCCCGGCCCGATTCCGGGTGACGCTGACGGAAGGCAAGAACCGTCAGATTCGCCGCATGTGCGAAGCGCTGGGATACAACGTGCTGAAACTTTCTCGCGAGCGCGTCGGCGGCGTCGAACTTGGCGATCTCCCGGAAGGGGAATGGCGCCCGCTAGCCGATGTGGAACTTGCATCGTTGCGTGCATGAAGAGTCCTTGGAGCAGGATCGCGGCGTGGTACGCGAAACACGGCCGTGATTTGCCGTGGCGCCGAACAGCTGATCCGTATCGCATCGCGGTGTCGGAATTCATGCTGCAGCAGACGCAGGCGGACCGTGTCATTCCGCTCTTCAAGCGTTTCATCGCTTCTTTTCCATCATGGAAAGCATTGGCAGCTGCGCCTCAGGCCGACGTCGTGCGCGCTTGGAAAGGCCTTGGGTATAACATGCGGGCGGTGCGTTTGAAGAAAATGGCCGAGGAAATCGTCGCCCGACACGGCGGACGGCTGCCTGAAGAGGAATCGATGCTGCGTGCGCTCAAGGGCATCGGTCCGTACACGGCGCGGGCCTTGCGCGCGTTCGCGTTTCGTAAGCGTGCTTTGGCGCCGGACACGAACCTTCGCCGCGTCTTGAATCGGCTGTTCAAGGGGCCGCTCGCCGATCCGAAAACGTTCGACGCAATGGCTTGGTTGCGCTGGGAAGCGACGTTGCCCGAACGCTTGTCCTACGACGTGAATCAAGGGCTGATGGACATCGGCGCCACGATCTGCAAAGCCGGACGCCCATCGTGCGAAAGATGCCCGTTGAAAACGTCATGCCGCTCGTATCCGCGGATTTTGAAAATGAAAACGTTGCCGAAGCAGAAAATCGCGCGGACGGAACGCGTCGATGCTTTCGGCATTCCTAATCGGATCTACCGCGGGCGGATCGTCGAAGCGCTGCGTCGGGGTTCGGTGCCGATCTTGGACCTTGCCGTCTTGGGGCGCAGCGCGCGTGAATCCTATGCTGTTGAAGACGAGCCTTGGCTTCTCGGTATCCTGGCCGGCTTGGAGAAAGATGGCTTGATTATCAAGAAAAATCGACGCTGGATGCTCGCTTGAATGTGATATCATGGGTGCATGGAACGCCAGCGCGCCGTGTTCGATGCCTTGCCGAGCGAGGCTCCGTCCCGCCTGAACGAGGAGACGCTTTTTTCGCATTTTCACACGTCGCGGAAAGGCCTTGAAGAGTCCGATGCCCAGGCGCGTTTCGAGCGTTTCGGGCCGAACGAACTGGTCGCCAAACGCGTTAGGGGATTGGATGTCCTGCTCAGGCAATTCCGTTCTCCGATGGTCTATTTGCTCGGCGCCGCGGCCTTGATCTCCATGCTGCTGCGCGAATGGGTCGACGGCCTGACGATCGCGGTCATCCTGCTGGTGAATACCGGCATCGGTTTCTCCCAGGAATATCGTTCGGAACAGACGGTCGAAAAGCTGCGCGAAAAATTGTCGCCGCGCGCCAGGGTCCGCCGCGACGGCGGCGTACACAGCGTTCTGCGCCGCTTGCTCGTGCCCGGGGACATCGTCTTGCTCGAACCGGGCGACATCGTGCCTGCCGATCTCCGGGTGATCGTGGCTC
>CAYYII010000095.1:0-3837 GCA_964471445.1 uncultured Gammaproteobacteria bacterium | reverse complement strand
AACTCTTCAGGCTTCGACATCGAGAATTCTCCTGGCGAGGAGGCTGAAAAGGGCGGGGGTACCTGCACCGTAGCATACCCAAGGAGCCGCGCAACGGACGCGCCCTCTTCACGGACGCCAGAAGCAGCCTTGAAAAAGAGGCGAGATGCAAGCGCTCCATCGCTCTCGAAGAGCGACCACCTATGCGCATCTCGCCGAAAAGGGTGGTCGGACACTCCAACGGACGCGCCGAAGTGCGCACGCATATATGTCCGACCAAGAACAGGGTTCAGCGAGCTCCCTCGTGCGACGCCTGTACAGGCTGGGCCTTTTACGCTCGCCGAACGCCTGAACCTATCCGAAAAGAGCCTGCTTGTCAAGACAGTCCCAGAAAGACGTAAAAAAAGAAAAGCCGGCTTCCGCAAGGGGGCCGGTTTATGTTTCGAGATCAAGCATCTGCCGGATGCGTCGGGCTTGCTGACGGAGACCTTCGAGTTCCGCGATTTCCACCCCCAACGCGTCCATTGCCTTGATATCGTAAGCGATCATCTCTTCGATGCGCCTTCGGACCTGCTGGCACGTTTCAAGATCTTCCAAGAACGCTCCCAGCTCCTTGCGCTTGGCCGCGAGCACGGCTTCGAGACGACGCTCGTCTTCGCTCACGCTTGCTTCCGGAATGGCCGAAAAGGCTTCCGAGAACGTTTCCGATGGGAGCAGAGGCGGCGGGACCACTGCGGTGGGCAGATCCGAAGCCCGCTCCGGCCCGAGGGCATAGAAACCCGTTTGAAGGCGGTGCAGCCGGCCGACGGACATTCCCTGCTGCAGAGCGGCGTTCACGTTATGATCGTGCCGAATGAGCTGCTTGGCTTTGAGGCGCGCGATGAGATCTTTTTTCTCGAGGCGCCCGCCAGCCGCGCTGAGTTCCGCGACGATCTGATCAACCCTGGTCGTCAACGGCGTCCGCGTGCGAGCATAGGCTTCCATCGCGTCCTCCTTCCTTCACGCGCAAGGGTGCAAGAAGAAACGCGTTTTGTCAAGAGCCGGGGCAAGCATCCGGCCTTCAAAAGAAAAAGGACCGAACGGGAACTGTTCCGCGCCGAAGCGCTTCACATCAAGCGTTCGATCCTAAGCGTCCACCGCACCTATCTTGCATGCGGCACAGAGTTCTCGACCGAGACGGGTCAGCGCATACAGGTTCGCCTCTTCCTTTGCGCTCGGGACCAGCTCCACAATATCGCGTATGCGAAGGTCCTCGAGCGCCAGGACCGTCTCTGCCGACGAGGGCGCGGTCTCTGCGGCTGACGTGGCAACCTTCGCACAAATCGCTTCGAGAGCGCTTTCTCCCTTGGAAGCGAGCATGTGCAAGATCTCCCGCCAAAGCGGCTGCCCTTCCAGCCCTTGTGCCAGTTTCTCGAGACGCTCTATCCGTTCGCGCGCGGCAAAGTAGGAGTCGAGCATCGTCACGATGGCACGAAGGCAGGCCTCCAGCGGGCCGCCGCACTGTTTCGTCCGCCGCACTGTCTGTGCGCGATCGTAGATCTCCGAGAGCGATTGCCGGTCGCCTTGCACGAGCCGATCCTGGATACATGAGAAGACCGGAAGCACCTCTCCCGCGGTCGCCGACGGTTGCAATAGCTCCAGTATCATCTTGAGGCTGCCTGACATACGCACGCTCCTTGCCTGGACGGGAAGACGAAGGGGGATACTCATCTCGTATCGCGCCGAAGCTCCGATCGGACTTCGCACCCTCTTCAGGAGGATCAAAAATCTCCCTGAAGAAGGGGCGAGATGCAGCGCCTCGCACGTTCTTTCGAACAGAGGTACTGGCGCATCTCGCCGAAAAGGGCGGTCGGACATTACAACGGACGCACCGAAGCGCAGTACGACCAACGCACCCTCTTCAGGAGGATCAGAAATCTCCCTGAAGAAGGGGCGAGATGCAGTCCTTCAGACGCTTCTTACGAAGCAGGTGCTGTTACGCATCTCGCCGATCCCCCGCCGCCTTGCGGCTTTAGGGGATGAAAAGGGTGGTCGGACAACGCCTACGCCGTCCCGAAGAACGTGCGTGCGTGCGTCCATCCGTCCGACCAAGAAAAGAGCTCGGCAAACGTTCTTGCAGACGCCGGAAAGGCCAGGAGTTGGACGCTCGCCGAACGTCTGAACCTATCCGAAAAGAGGCTGCTTGTCAAGATGATATAAAGATTCCAAAAAATAAAATCAGCGTCATACGACGCTGGATACGGAAAGGGGTGCGGGCGCTTCGTCTTCGCGAGCTCGATACAAGCCGATCCCCTGCCTGAAAATCTGCTTCTTCGTTCTGAGAATGTCGATCAGGTACTCCGTACGGGAAGGCTCAAGACCCATGCGTTTGCCTTCTTCAACCATCATCTTGGTCGTCACATCCGCCTTTTGGGCGCGAACGAAGTCCAGAAGGAGTGCGACGTGCCGATCCAGCTCTACCGACCCGCGCGGCCGGCGATTCCTCATCACCCGCCGCTCTTTCCGTATGGTCACCTGTTTGCCGCTCAATGCAGGCCGACAGTACAGGCGACGATCAGCCTCAACGATGAGTCGGTCCAGCACCCATTCAGCCAACTTCGCGTGCAACCGGATCTTGTCTTCAGGTTCGACGCAGTCGAAATGCATGCACAGCTCGGCGAAATCTACCCGGACTTTGCGCGCATCGAGGTTCTCAGCGAGCTTGCGTCCGGCCTTCGGATCGTCGAGCGAAAACCGCTCTCTTTCTCGCGAACAGGGAAAGGACATCGGAACCTCCTTACCTTAGGACGCGATCCACCTTGGTCCTCAGCAAGGGACTCGTCAAGTGAAAACCGTGAGGCGAGCGTCGGCCTGGAATTGACAAGCTTCGGACTTCATGCTACACTGGTTGCGAACAGAGACCCCCAGGGGTCTCTTTAAAAAACTTCAATCAGGTATGAGCTTCAAGGATCATAAGGCCATTCGGTACTTTTACGAAGCGCGGGAGGAGCTCGGAAAAGTCGCCTGGCCGTCCCGCCGTCAGACCATCGTCTCGACGCTCGTCGTGGTCGGCGTTTCGATCGGCACCGCGCTCTTTCTGGGCGCGCTCGATTTCGGACTGAACCTGGCGCTCCAGGCCGTCGTCACCAAATAAGCTATGCCGAAGCAAGTACTTCAGCAAGGGCGCCGTTGGTACGCGATCCATACCTACTCGGGCTACGAGGAAAACGTTTCCGACAACCTGAAGCAGCGTATCGAATCGCTCGACATGCAGGACAAGATCTTCGGCGTGATGATCCCGAAGGAAAAGAAGATCAAGATCAAGAACGGCAAGCGCAAAACCGTCGAAGAGAAAATCTTCCCCGGCTACGTGCTCGTCGAGATGCTGGTCACGGACGATTCCTGGTACGTCGTGCGCAACACGCCGAACGTCACGGGTTTCATCGGCACCGGCACCACTCCGACCCCGCTCTCCGATGAGGAAGTGAAGTCCCTCCAGAAGCGCATGGGCGTCGACGAGCCGGAATACAAGATCGACGTCGAAGCCGGCTCCGCCGTCTCGATCGCCGACGGGCCGTTCAAGGGCTTCGAAGGCAAGGTCGCGGAAATCGACGAAGCGCGCGGCAAAATCAAAGTGCTCGTCAACATGTTCGGCCGCGAAACGCCGATCGAACTCGACTTCCTCCAAGTCAAGAAAATCTAAATCGAGCCGTCATCCTGAACGAAGCAAAGAATCCCTTTCTGAAAACGGAGAGGGATTTTTCGTTTCGCTCGGAAGAGCAAAAAAGAAAAAACGCCTCGGCAGGTGCCGGGCGCAGAGCGCGAGAAGGTCGTACGCGTCGCGTGATCAGGAGAAGAAACCGATGGCAGAGCCGCAAG
>CAYYII010000094.1:0-3862 GCA_964471445.1 uncultured Gammaproteobacteria bacterium | reverse complement strand
ATCGCAAGAAGCCTTTGAAAGTGCCGTCCCACGTACGGACGTTTCTCCGCCTGTGTGGCGTTCCGGAATCGAAGGACTTCGTTCCGATGGTCCGCAAAGAGCCGCAGTACGCGGAGATCATGGCACCGCCGGCAGAGGCGCAACAGCGCCTCGAGGAAGTGCTCCGTCATATCTGCGATGAGATTCCGGAAGCCAGGAACGTGAAGTTTCACTTTTTCGTTCCGCTGACGGAAGACGCGCGAAGGCAGCACGCGCTCACGTATTTCGAGCACGGAAAACCGACCGGCCACATCGGCATCCAGCTCTGCTTGGCCGGCTCGTACACTGACCTGGTCGTGTGCTGCCTGCATGAGCTGACGCACGTGATCACGGGGCAGTTCAAGCATGAGCTTGCTTTTCTCGCGCATGTCGACGAGCAGCGTGCCCTCTTCTTTATGGCGAAGCGCGGGATTCCTCTCGAACCGCGCGTGGATGTCGACAAGCAGCCTCTGCACCCACGACCGCCGGCGCAACCCGCTGCCTCTGTGGATGACGCACTGGGTGCGCTGGAAATCAGCTTGGACGATATCGTCGATGAACCGAAAAAATAAATCCCTCGGACATCCGAGGGATTTTCTTTTTTATTCCGCTGCGGCCAGGACTTCCTCGGCCGTCGTCAGGCCTTCCAGGGCTTTGAGCAATCCGTCCTGGGCCATCGTGATCATGCCCTGCTTCATGGCGATCTCCTGCATCTGGTATTCCGAGACATTGCCCGACAGGATGACCTTTTCGATTTCTGGGCTCATGGTGAAGATCTCGTAGATGCCGACGCGTCCTTTGTATCCCGAATTGCCGCAAGCCTCGCAGCCTTTGCCTTTCCAGAATTTCAACTCATCGAGCTTCAAATGCTCGCCGGAGTCGGGCGAAAGCGTTTCCAAGATCGTTTTCACTTTTTTCATCTGCGCGTCGTCAAGCGTCGTTTCGGCCTTGCAGGCCTCGTGGATGCGGCGGACGAGCCGCTGACCGATCACGGCATTCAAGGCTGGCGCGAGCAGGAAAGGCTTCACGCCCATCGAAAGGAAGCGGGGAATGGCGCCGGCCGCGCTGTTGGTGTGAATCGTCGAGACCATCAAATGGCCGGTCAAAGCGGCCTGAATCGCGGTTTCGGCCGTTTCAAGATCGCGGATTTCGCCGACCATGATGACGTCCGGGTCCTGACGCAAGATCGCGCGAAGGCCTTTGGCGAAGGTATATTCCTTCGAAAGATCGATCGGCGATTGGTTGATGCCTTCGAGGCTGTATTCGACCGGGTCTTCCAGGGTGATGATCTTGGCGTCCGGCGTGTTCAGTTTTTTCAAAATGGCGTAGAGCGTCGTCGTTTTGCCCGAGCCGGTCGGACCGGTCGTGATGATCATGCCGTTGGGCCGCTCGATTTCGCGCTTCAATTGCTCGAAGGCTTTGCCCCGAATGCCGAGCTGGTCGAACCCGAGGCCGATTGTTGATGGGCGCAGCAAGCGCATGACGACGGATTCGCCGTATGACGTCGGCACGGTCGAGACGCGAACCTCCGTCTTCTGACCGCTGACGAAAATCGTGAACCGTCCGTCTTGAGGCGCGTTGCTGACGTTGATCTTGAGGCTCGAAAACAATTTGATGCGCGAAATGATGCGCGGCCATAGGGCGTGGTCGAGGCGCGCGGCGTCCTGAAGCACGCCGTCAATACGATAGCGGACGACGACATCTTTTTCTTCCGCTTCGATGTGGATGTCGGAGGCGTCGCCCTTGAGCGCGCCGGCCAGGACGATCGAAACGACGTCGGTGATGTCCGCGCCTTTCAGCATGCCCTCGAGATCCTTGAAGGAACTCATGCGCTCTTGGTATTTCTTGAGATCGGCTTCGGTGATTTCGACGCCTTTCACAATGGCATGGATTTTCGGCAACGCGTCGTAGAGCTTGAAAGCATGTCCGAAGCTCGCCTCGGAAATGACGTAGGTGCCCACGTTGGCGTGCGCACGCTCGCCGATCTGGTAGGCCGCTTCCTTCACGTCTGCGCGGGACGGATCGACGGCGCCGACGCGCACTTCGTCGCCGGTTTGCAAAAAGACGACGGTGTGGAGCGCGGCCGACTGTTCTTTCGAGAGAAGAGCAAGCGCTTCGGGCGCGATCGGAAAGCCTTTCAGGTTGATGTACGACGCCCCGATTTGCGCGCCGCGTTTGGCGGCTTCCCGTTCCTTGGCTTGCAATTCAAGCTCGCGCATTTTGTTCGCGAACTTCGCCTGGGCGTCGGGAGAAGAGACGCTCGGCAGCTGTGTTTTCTTGAGGAGATCCTCGATCGAAGGATTGGCGTCTGACATGGCGTCTTTCTGTAAGCCTCCCTCATGTCATCCTGAGCGTAGCGAAGGATCGGCATTCCGTGTTCGAGCACAGGAGAGATCCTTCATGTCGTTCTGGAGGACGAAAAATAAAATCCGAAGATGCGTTACGACAGCAGATGTTGGAACCACCGGGCGATCTTGGAGGCGCCGCCGTGGCCGCGCGTGTGCAATTTCGTGAAGAGGGACACCCAGACGGCGTATTGGAACGACGCGAGGAACGCGCCGACGAAGGCGAGGAAGAACACGCCGGCCAGGGCGGCGAGTGCCGCGACGGCGGCCAGCACGGCGCTGCTTCTGAGAAGCGAAGCCCCGATCAGGAAGGGGATGAGCGCGATGCCAGCGGCGCCCGTCACGATCCCGATCGCGAAGGCGGCCAGGAGATTTACGCCGAACAAGATGAAGGCGGTTTCGAGGCTGATCAGCCAGTATTTGCGGAAGAGCGCGATTGCCGATTCGACGGCCGCCACCAACGAGAGGCGCTGAAGCGCGACGTAGCAGGCGGCATAGATCGTCACGAAGCCGATGATGAGCGTGATCGGGATCAGGAAGATGAAACCGGCGAGATAGGCGAGCACGCTCCAAATGTTCGCGTCGGCGAGATACAGCACGGTGAGCGCCAGAAGCAGGTAGAAGAACGCCATGATCGCGAGGCGCGAGAGGATGTTGAGCACGAGGAGCGGACCGAACGTTTCGTTTCCGGCCGCGAAGAGCGAACCGAAGGTCGTCTTGCGTCCGCGGCCGGCGTCGCGCGCGCCGACGATAAGTCCGCCTTGGGATGAGACGACCACCCATACAGCGAGGATCGTCAGGGCCAGCCCGGTCAAGACGACGAGCAGCATCATCACCAAATTTCCGGCGCCGATCGCCCACACCGCTTCGACGGCATGGTTCCAGCCGGACAAAAGCCCGAGCGAGGCGAAACCGCCGATCTCTTCGCGCAAGCCGAGCCGCCCCGTACCTTGAACGAGCAATTCGTAGACGCCGCCATTCCCGAGGAACGAGACGAAAAAGCCGAGCAGCCATAACGCTTTGTTGGCGCGCACGATGCGCCAGGCGTCCGCGAGAATGTGACGATAAAACGTGCCGGTCGGTTTTTTGGTCATACCTCCTCCAAATGATTCGAACATAGTGCGTCCAGTATACAGGATTCAAGATGCGCATGGAACAGCCGTCTTGACGATCAACGGTTCTCATGACATGATCCGGTGTTCGCCAGTCCGCGAACGCGAAGGAGGCAGACGTGGTTTCATGGAACGGCTACCGTCCCTTGCCGATCCTTTCAACGGGGCGCTTGATCGAAGCGTTGCAAAAGGTCTATCAGTTGGGTACCTCCTGCAGGAGCGATAAAGCCAGAAACATTCGCATCAAGCTCGAAGAGCAGCAGGCTCCTGCCGAGGTACAAACGCAGATTCAGCAAATGTCTGCAGGCCATCCTGGAATGAAAGAAGCCCTTTGGGCCGCTTTTTATCTCGGGATCCGCCAGCACTTCCTGCTCCGCCCCAACGAGT
>CAYYII010000093.1:2228-3862 GCA_964471445.1 uncultured Gammaproteobacteria bacterium | reverse complement strand
CCAATACCAAGCGTCGCAGCAGCTTGCATTGGATCTTTATGACGCTCAGCGGCACGGGCGCCTCGGTCAGCTACCCGGCCGGTGCCGGTTTCAGCATCGCTTCGGCCGAAGTCGAGTACGTCGCGAAAGACGCCTTTGCGATGCCGGAAGCGCAGAAGCAGGAACTCTCGGATCTCCTCGACGCGCTCGAAGAAGATGAAGACGTCAAAGCGGTTCATACCAACGCCGACGTATGATCGTCCTCGGGATCGATCCCGGCACCGCCCGCCTCGGATACGGCTTCATCCGCAAGGAAGGGGCCAAACTGACGCACCTCGCGCACGGTTGCCTCGAGACGCCGAAAACGATGCCGCAGCCGGAGCGGCTTTCCTTCCTCCATCGCGCCCTCACGAAGCTCATCGCTGAGTATCAACCGGGATTGGTCGGCGTCGAGAAGCTCTTTTTCCAGAAGAACGTCACGAACGCGCTAACGGTCAGCGAAGCGCGCGGTGTGGCCTTGCTGGCGCTGCGTGAAGCGGAAGTGGAAATCGCCGAGTATACGCCGATGCAAGTGAAACTCGCAGCGACCGGTTACGGAGGCGCCGACAAGCGCCAGGTGCAGGACATGGTCAAGCGGCTTTTCCTCTTAAAAGAGATCCCTCGGCCGGACGACGCCGCCGATGCGCTGGCGATCGCCTATTGCGCGGCGGTGTCGGTTCCTGGTAAAAGGATGTAGACGCGGGCGTAGCTCAATGGTAGAGCTCCAGTTTTCCAAACTGGCCACGACGGTTCGATTCCGTTCGCCCGCTCCACGTAAAAACACCGGCTCGTCCGGTGTTTTTATGTTCCCCAGATGAAACAGTGACTCGCGAAGGGTTTAGGCGGCGTTTCTTCCCTCCTTGCCCTCACGATCTTCCTCGTTCTGAGCATCGTCTTTCACGATATACTTTGCGATCTCGTTTTCAATCTGCCCTTCGCTTTCTACAAGATGCGGATTGGCTTCGATATGCCTTTCAAGCCTGTCTTGGATTTGCGAAAGAAGCTCGTCCGGAGCTTCGCCCTCACCAGGCCTCAAGGGCACCTGGTTGGCAAGCTGAAGGAAGCTCGCGTCCGAAAGCAGCTGACGAAACGCGCCGTTATAGCGCACGTTCCATTTCAAGCACGCTTCATCCGGATCCTTCGAGTCTTTCGAAAACCGTTCCATGAGCTTCATTTGCACGACGCTCCGCAGCCTTTGAAGATCGACAGGTGGCGGTCCTTGGGGCGGCGTTTCTGGACTTGAGAACTGCATACGACGATGAGTGTGTCAGAGAGAAATATTTGCTGATGCGGATGGCTCGGTCACAACGTGCACCTATGAGAGATCCAAGCGCTGTTGGATCCTCGTCAGCACATCGCCGGTCAACTCTTCGTTGACCAAGTCCCGGAACACGTCGTCGACTTTATACAGTTCGGCGAAACGTTCGGCATACCGGGCATCCCACTCGGCCGGACCCGCGGGATTGCGTGCGCCGAGCTTTGCTTGCGCCAAGGACCCGTGATTCTTTTCACGAGTATTTCGCATGGCCGGGGCGAGATCGGGGTGAAAAGGCATCATGGCGCTATTTTGGCAGGAGAGGTCTTTTTTGGCAACCAAAAAAGCACAATGCGGGCTC
>CAYYII010000093.1:0-2218 GCA_964471445.1 uncultured Gammaproteobacteria bacterium | reverse complement strand
GGCGGGGATTGAACCTGCGGCCTCCTGCTCCCAAAGCAGGCGCGCTACCGCTGCGCCACACTCCGCCCCGCCGAAGATTCGGACCTTTTCTCGTTCAGCGGTTCCGAAAACTGGCTTTTCTCGCTGGGTTGATTACTCGCCGGATTCAATCTGGGCCAAGCGATCGTTCATATCGAATTGGCGGTTTTTGAGTCGTTCCAACTCTCGTCCTTCAGGTGATTCCGCAACCTGACGTTCAAAGACCATCTTATCAAATTGTTCACCGGCAACCTTGCGAATGCGGTCGGTTATTTCGGGATGAGACCCACGCGCCTCAGAATCGTTGACCATACGCAGAATTTTCGCTGCGCGCGCAGCTACCTCTTCAGTTGTGAGAGGAGCAAGCTTCATCGCCTTGACGGCAGCGGCCAGTTCTTCGATACGATTTTTGATAGCCGCCAGATCCCTTCGTAATTCACGGGCTTCTTGCGCACCCTCAGCGCTTAACTGCTTTTTTGGCGCTGCCGCAGCGGTTTCCCAATGTAGCGCCTCGTTATCATCGTCTGGCTTCATCGTCTCAAAAGATGGTTTCATAGAGATGAATTCCCTTCTATTCTAGCTTAAAATCACGAAAAAAGCAAGGGCAAAGCCGCTACACAAAAGAAAAAACCCATGGTGTCATGGGTTTTTTCTGGTGCCGGGAGTGAGAGTCGAACTCACCACGCAAGGCTCTTCAGGCCTTCGCTCTACCGATGAGCTACCCCGGCGCTTCGTGCTCCGTTTGATGCAGCTGCTTACCCGACCCGTTTTCTTTCTTCTTGGGCGGTATCTCCGTGCGCTTCGTGTCTCATCGCGCGGCGGCGGACTTCGTTGACGACCTTGCTCAGCACCATGAAGGTGAAGAAGACGAGAATCGTGCCGACAATCGCTTCGACGTACAGGCCCATACCGATCGCGGTGCCGACGGCGGCGACGACCCAGAGGGTCGCGGCGGTGGTCAGGCCGACGACGGACGAGCGGTCTTTTTCGAACAGGATCGTGCCCGCGCCTAGGAAGCCGATGCCGGTCACGATCTGCGCGGCGATGCGCGTCGGATCGACGGCGATGCCGGGGAACAGGTCGAGGACGCGGATCGAGACGAGGGTAAACAGGCAGGAACCCATGCCGACCATCACGTTGGTGCGCAGCCCCGCCGGCTTGTGGTGGAACTCGCGTTCGATGCCGACGAGAGCCGAGAGGACGGTCGCCAAGATGAGGCGGATGACGACGTCGTGCTCGGTGATGTGCGTGACGGCTCCCGTAAGAAGCATGGAAATGGCGTTATCGTTTTGGTGGACGCGGATGGAGTCGAACCATCGACCTTCACATTATCAGTGTGACGCTCTAACCAACTGAGCTACGCGTCCCCTTGAGGGAACAGGAGAAATGTAGCAAATAGGCCTTTCTTTGACAAGTCTGGCAACACCCTTCAGAAGCTTGACAATTCGGCCTTTTTTAGGTAATCCTTGTTCAAGGAGGTTTCATGTCCACGCCCGTCAGAACCATCGAGGAAGGTCAGAAGCTGGCTGCTCAGATGGCTGGAGTTGAGTTCGATCCGTCCATCTTCATACCGGATCCCAAGCTGCGGGTCGTATCGGCCACCGCCGCGTTGGTCGACCCAAGCACGATCGAAGGGAGCGAGATCGTGGCCATCGCGCTTCTCGAGCGACAGCACGGCTTTCGCTTCAACAACAAGGATGGTGTCGAAGTCGGGGTCGTCATTGCCCCTCTCTCGGGAGACAGGTTCTGCGTCTGGGGTGTCACCCCGGAAGGGCGCGCCGTTCGATTCTGAGCCAGGCTACAAGCCCGGCTTTTTATGTATCAACGCAAAAAGCGCCTTGCGGCGCTCTTTGGCGTCTTTTGCAATCTGATCGTGAGAAGTAACCCTGAACTGCGTCAACCCCGGAGTGCTTTGCTTCCAACATTCGCTGGAAGTTTGCTCGACCTTGCGGTGCGAGCCACCCGATCTTGCGATCGGGCCGACTTGGGATTGGCCAGAATATTTCATCATGGCAATACTCCCTAGAAAGGAGGTGATCCATCCCCAGCTTCCGCTAGGGATGCCTTGTTACGACTTCGCCCCTATCATCGACCCTACCTTGGTGACCCCAAAGGGCCGCGTCAGGTATTGCCGACTCTCTTGGCGTGACGGGCGGTGAGTACAAGACCCGAGAACGTATTCAACGCGCCGTGGCTGATA
>CAYYII010000092.1:0-3928 GCA_964471445.1 uncultured Gammaproteobacteria bacterium | reverse complement strand
TTTCGATTTCCCCAATTACCGAAAAGGACATGGCGGATCTCGCGTTCGGCGTCGCCCAGGAGGTCGATTTCGTCGCGCTCTCGTTCGTCCGATCCGCGCAAGAGATCCATGAGTTACGCGATAGGCTGCGCGCGGCCGCGCAGGAAAATGGGACGTCCAATGACCCGGTCATCCGCATCATCGCCAAGATCGAAAAACGGGAAGCCGTCGAAGCGATGGACGAGATCATCGAGGCGGCGGACGCTATCATGGTGGCGCGCGGCGACTTGGGCATCGAAATGCCCGCCGAGCGCGTGCCGATCGTCCAGAAGCAGCTGGTCGCGAAATCTCTCGCGGCGGCCAAGCCGGTCATCGTGGCGACGCAGATGCTCGATTCGATGATCCGCAATCCGCGACCGACCCGTGCGGAGGTGTCGGATGTCGCCAACGCTGTCATCGATCATGCCGATGCCGTCATGCTGTCTGGAGAAACCGCCGGCGGAGCCCATCCGCTCGAAGCCGTCGACATGATGGCAAAGATCGTCCGGGAAATCGAAGCGTCGCCGCTTGATGATCTGGTTGCCGTCCGCCGCGGCAAAGCGGGATCCGCTGAGGAGCCTGTCGTTGAAATCGCGAGCGTGCTTGCGGGCGGCGCCGATGTGAAGCTCGTGGCGGTCGCCTCCGCGCATGGCGACCTTGGGCGGCTCGTCAGCCGGTTCCGTCCCGAAATGCCGATCGTCGTCGCGACCGATCATCTCCGCGTGCGTCGGCAACTCAGTCTCTCGTGGGGCGTGTTTCCGATGCTGCAGAAACGGGCGACACACGGCGAGGAGTTTTTTCAGGATGTCACGGAAACCATCAAGGCGGCGCATTTGGCCGCGAGCGGTGACAAGATCATCGTCATCGGCGGCGAGCCGATCGGGCTCTTGGCTGATCGCGTCGAAATCCGCGAAGTTCCCTGAAAAAATGCTATAGTGAAGCGGTATGATGTGGAGGAATCGGTCGGGTTTCCATTTGAACATCGGTCTGAAAGTGGCCGCGACGGTCGTCTTTTTCGAAGTCCTGCTGATCGTGACGTACATGCTTGTCACGCAGCTCATCATCGACGACCAGGCTTTCACGCGCATTTTGAACCTGGAACGCCAGAACATCATCGCGATCATCCTGATCTCGACGCTCGTGCTCGCGGGCTACCTGACCTACATGGTCATCACGCGCATCTTCGGCCCGGTCGCGATGCTGACGCGCGGCACCGAGGAGATCATGAAAGGGAACTTGGATTTCCAGCTGCGCGTGAAGACCGGCGACGAGCTGCAGGTCTTGGCCGAGCGTTTCGACGCGATGGCGGCGGCCTTAAAAGCCGAACGCGAGTCCTTGGAGAACAAGGTGCGCGAGCGCACGCAGGCGCTCGAAGGCGCGCAGAAAAAGGAAATCGAGCGCCAAAATGAAATCTTGAAGCTCAAGGACGAATTCTTGTTCGTCGCGGCGCACGAATTGCGCACGCCGGTCACCTCGATCCGCTGGAGCCTTGAATCGGTCGCGGACCGGCGCATGCACGCGGAGATCCGCCAAGCCTTCGACGACGCAGTCGGGGCCAGCAAGAACCTGGCGACGCTGGTGGAGGACCTCCTCAACATGGCGCGCCTCGACGCCAAGCGGATCCCGTTCAAGAAAGAATTCGTGAACTTGCTCGAAGCGGCCCAAGGCATCGCCAAAGAAATGGAACCGATCGCTGCGAAAAAGAAGGTGACGCTCGACATCGAAGCGCCGGAAGGCCTCGTGGTCATGGCTTTGGCCGACGACCGGCGCGTCGACGAAGTGCTGATCAATCTCGTCTCGAACGCCGTGAAATACAACAAGGCGGGAGGGCGCGTGCGTATCCGTATCTCGCGCGAAGAGCCGTTCTTGCGCTACGACGTCATCGACGACGGTCCCGGCATCGCGAGCGAGGAGCAGAAGCATCTTTTTGAGAAATTCTGGCGGGCGAAATCTTCGAGCGGCGTCGAAGGCAGCGGGCTCGGTCTGTTCATCGTGAAACGCCTGGTCGAAGGCATGAACGGCGCGATCTCCTTCAAGAGCGTGCCGAACAAGGAAACGGTCTTCACGGTCAAGCTTCCCGTCGCGAAATCATAACGATGCGGGTTGACGCCGCTTGAGCCTTTTGTAAGATAGATTTTTGCATGATGGCAGATATGGAACACCAGCCTGAATTGGAAGGGGGAACGGAAGCGGCTTTGTGGGAAGAATGCGAGATCTTGAATCAGGCCTTCGTTGATGTCGGAAGCCCTGAGGATATGGAATTTTTAAATGGGGACGCGGAGGGTCTTCGCTCGGTTCATGCCGCGCTGGATCGCCTCGAAGAAGTCCTTGCGCGGGAGCCGCAGAACGGCGGAAAAATCCTCCGTCGCATTGCAAATCCCGTTGCGCGCGTCGCGATTGTTGAAGAGTTTCTCCTTCCGCTCTTCGACGAGGCGGGCGCTCTTCGCCAAGCGATGACGGATGCGGAATGTCCGTTGTCGGACATTGAGCGCGTGAGCGCGGTTCAAGAAGCGCACGAAAGGTACAGGGAATCCCGCGCCTGCACTTCGCGAAAGCTGGGTGAAGGCGATAGCAGCCATGTGTTCGGGGATGAAGAGTTGTCGCGCCTCTGGGATGCGCGCGACGAGCTTGCTCGCCCGGACCTTTCCGAAAGAGAACGGCATCAGCTGCAGGAAAAACTTGTCGCCGCACAGGAGACGCTCGCAGAACGCGTCCTCCGCGTCGGCAACCGGAATTTTTTGTTCGTGAGCATGAAAGACCCCTCCCTTGCGGAAAAAATGACGGATTTCGCCGCGACACGCGGTTTCGGCGCATCGGACCCGGAGCCTTCCGAAAAGATCGTCGATGTCCTTCTCGATGGTCTCGAGCGCGGAGAGGTGCCTTCCGAACTTCTTGAACAGCTCGTTGAGAAGCATCATGTGGAGATGGTGCGCATGAATGCCGAACTCCGGGAACGCATGAAAACCGAATTCCTTCCGGCCTTCAAGACGACCATGCGCGCCTTGATCGAACGAGACGGGCTGCCCGTCTCCATGGAGCGTATCGACGGATTGCTTGATGGCTTGCAATTCCGTGTTTTCGATATGGTGGTTACCCCCAGAGTCACGACAGGGGGTTGGTATGCGCACGGCGTCGTCAACGTGTCTCCCGACGTCTACGCCGAGAAAGCCGGCGATCTGAAACACACCATGTTTCATGAGCTTGTGCATGCCGTCTCGGCAAGAGACGTGCAACATACGCATGAGAAGCGCATGGGTTTGAGCATGGGCGACTATTTTAACTGGTTGAATGAGGCCAAAACGGAAGAGATCGCTCGGCGATGCCTCGGGCTCCCGCTTCGGGATGCCCGCATGGAATTCGAAGTCTACGGTCTTGAGCGCCAAGAATTGAACGCGCTGTACGATCTCGGCCTTTCTCGCGAGGTCGTCGATCGAGCTTTTTTTGACGATCTCGATCCCGATCTTCCGAAAGAAAAACGTCTTGAAGGTTGGCGAGCGATGACCAAGGCTTTAAACAAGATGTGTCCGGAGGGTGGTACCCGCCGACTCAGGGATATCCAGACGAGATTGGCGGCCTGAGGTCCTTGTTGCCCTTCGAGCGTGCGCGAGGTACCGTGGAGCCAAGATTCTTCACCACCCCGCATGGCGCTTCTCGAATTTTACGGCAAGGAATGTCCGCACTGCGTCCGCATGGCCCCGCTCGTCGAACAGCTTGAAAAGGAGCTCGGCGTCGAAGTCCGCAAGCTCGAAACGTGGCACGACGAAGCGAACGAGAGGCTGCGCGCGGAACACGACGCCGGCGCCGCCTGCGGAGGCGTGCCATTCTTCGTCAACGAAGAAACCGGAGCCAAGATGTGCGGCGCGACGGACTACGAAGCGCTGAAACTCTGGGCGACCGGCGGCAAGTGAAA
>CAYYII010000091.1:1358-3942 GCA_964471445.1 uncultured Gammaproteobacteria bacterium | reverse complement strand
CGAAGCCGTCGCGATCAATGACCGCTGCCTTGCGCAAAGGAAATTGGAACATTGAGCACCTCCGTGCAACGCGAACATAGTCGAAATGCCGCATGTTGTCAAGATGTCTCTCAGAAAGACACTTAGCTTTCTTTCAGGTAAAATAGGAACGTTATGCTCCTCATCGTCGGCCTCGGCAATCCCGGAAGAAAATACGAAAAAACCCGGCACAACGTCGGGTTCCGGGTTGTCGATCTTTTGGCGGAACGCTGGAAGCTCGATCATGCTGATACCGCCTTTCAAGGCGAGCTGGTCAAAGGCTCGGCGGCCGGAAAAAAAATCCTGTTGCTCAAGCCTCAAACCTTCATGAACCTGTCGGGCGCTTCGGTTTCGGCCTGCGCGAAATTTTACAAGATTCCGGCTTCGGACGTGTGGGCCATCCATGACGATCTCGATCTCCCGCTCGGACACCTGCGGCTGCGCGAAGGCGGTTCCTCTGGCGGACACAACGGCGTGCAGTCGGTCATCGAACGTCTCGGTACACGCGAGTTCGTGCGTTTCCGGCTCGGGATCGGACGGCCTTCAACACCGATGCCGATCGAAGACTACGTCGTGCAGCCGTTCGCCGATGCCGAACGGGAGATCGCCGACCAGATGATCTTGCGCGCCAGCGACGCCGTCGAAGCCGCGTTGAAAGACGGGCCGCAGAAGGCGATGAACGTGTACAACCGCTAAAAAAACAACACGCCCTTCCGAGAGAACCTCGGTCGGGCGTATTTTGCTGGCGAGAGTGGCCGTCAGCGCGGCTTGGCGGGCGCGTCGTTGCGCCCCTGAGATCGGTGACGATCGGCGATCGACGCCTTCAGGCCGTCGCCCGCCTGTGGGGCGCGCACGGACCGCGTCCGGAAACCGACGTTGTCGGCGGCGAGCTGCCGCAGGCCCTCGAGCGAGGGGCCGGGCACCTCGGAGCGCCCGGGAACCCAGATGATGCGTCCGCCTTCGAGGTTGATGTCGAAGCCGGAAGCGGCGGTGCTCTCCTGGCAGTGCCGGGCGAGCCGGCTCAGATCGACGTCGAACCTCGAGCTCGTCAGGACCGCGATGCGCCCAGTGTCGGTGTTGCCGACGAGCGCGACGGCGACACGGAGATGGGCCTTCGCGAGCGCGGCCCAGAGGTGCTTCATGAGGTTGGGATCGATCGTGCGAAGGACCAATCCCTTCTCCCCCTCCTTGGCCTGCTTGAGGTCGAAGAGATCAGCGGCTTCGATGGACCTGCCGGCGGCGAGGGCGTCAGCGATTCGCGACGCGTCGTGGGCGACGCGCTGCTCGGCGGATCTCAAGCGGGACAGAACGCCGACCCACTCGGGCGCGGCGGCCAGCGTCGAGAACTCGATCGCGACCCCGTTCTTGCTCTCGAGGCTGAGGATGTAGGCGATCGCCTTGAGGGCCATGATCACGACCGTCGGCGCCTCTTGGCTGAGAAGCGGGAGGTTGCGCGCGGCGTTCGGGATCGTATTCGGCGTGTACAAGCCGCCGCCTTGGATACCGTTCACCTTGCCGTGGTTCATGGCGAAGGCGTAGCAGAGGCCGACGAGGCCCGTGATCGAGCTCGACGCGATGGTGCCGTCGGGACCGACGGTCCCGAGCCCGTGCTCGAGGGCGTAGGTCTCGGTGAGCGAACGGCCCTCCTTCTTGTAGTACCTCTGGGTCAGGGCCTCGAGATCGAGCGCGTGCGGACGCGCCTCGGGGTCGATGACCACTTCGATCTCGTGGAACTTCCAGTCGGTGGTGGCGAGCACGAGCAGGGCAAGCTTGTCGATGTTGACAGCCTGCAGGTCACGAATCTGAATGATCAACGACGCCTTCTCCATTGAAACGACTCCTTGAAAACGGACGGGGTGCCAGAGGCGTAGAGCGGGAATCCCCGCTTCGCATGACTGGATAAGATAGCACAAAAACAGGCTTTTGTCAAGCCTGCGAGGGTTTAGGCGGGCCTACGGGATTCGTCAAACACCTGGGCTTCGAAGACCGAAACCAGGAACTCCAAAACGGCGCGCGGATCTTCCGGGTAGACGCGGTTCATCATCATGGCGATGCCGGTCAATCCGAACGTCCGATCGAGTGGATCGGTCGACAGTGTCCCCTTCTTTTCCGAATCGCGTTTGGCATACGCCAGCAGTTTTTTCAATTCCGGGCGCTCCGCGATGCCGAGGCGTTTGGCGATCGTGAGAGATGCGCTTTCGCCGCGCCGCTCGACTACGAGCACCCCTTCGTCCGAAAGCTGGTCGGGAGTCTTGCCGTCGGGAAGATCGTTCGCAAATACTAATTCCGCTTCGGCCGCTCCGGGAAACAGCTTCATCCCGTGCGCGCGCAGCAAGTAAACCGCGCAAGCGGCATCCGGCATGATCTTGGTCGGCAAGATCAGAGTTTTCACGGTCATCGGTACCGCAGTCGGTTTTGGCGCAGGGGCGGGAGCGGGCACGGGAGCGGACTCGGCAGGCTTCGGTTCCGGTTTTTTCTCTTCGACGGGAACGTTCGGCGCTTCAACCGGAAGAGGCTGGGGCACCTTTGCTTCAACGATCGGCTTAGGTTCCTCGATCAGCGGTTT
>CAYYII010000091.1:0-1258 GCA_964471445.1 uncultured Gammaproteobacteria bacterium | reverse complement strand
TCGTAGAACGGCGCGGCTACGAGACGGGCTTTCAGGTCGCCTGCCGCTTTCGCGCCGCCGGACGACGGGGAAAAATAGGCGTACTTGCCCGCAGCGCCTTCGATGATGCCGTAGCCGTCGAACGCCAAGATTGTTTCCGCCAGGGAAGAGCTGGTTTCCGCTTCGGTATTGACGACCAGGGTATTGAGCGCTTCGAGTTCGGCCGATTCAAAATACGCCAGCAAAAGATGATACTCGCGCAAACCTCTTTTTTCGATGCCTTGGGCGCGAAGCGTGACGACGGCCGGATGCGTTTCGAGCGCGTCAACCGGCAGGTCGTAGCCGAGCCAGCAGGTGGTGAAGGTCATGTAGGCAGATCTTGCCAGAAAAACCTGGAATTTGCTAGACCCAGGATGCTATGGAATTTTCCCTACTACGCCCGGGCGCGCCCGAGTGGCCGCCGGATCTGGATCAGGCCGCTCCCGCGCCCAAGCACCTCTACGTCCGCGGCCGCATGCCGCAAACGCCCGGCATCGGGGTCGTCGGCACGCGACGCATGAGCGCCTACGGCCGTGCATGCGTCGAGCTGCTCGTGCCGGAAATTGTCCGACTCGGCTTGCCAGTCGTGAGCGGGCTTGCGCTCGGGATCGACGGCGCCGCCCATGAAGCAACGCTCCGTGCGAACGGCAGGACGGCGGCCGTGATCGGCAGCGGCGTCGATGATAGGTCTGTCTATCCGCGCGCGCATCTCGCATTGGCAAAACGCATCATCGAAAGCAACGGCGCAGTCATCAGCGAATATGCGCCCGGCGTGCCGTCGCTCCCGCATCATTTTCCGGAACGCAATCGAATCATCGCAGCCCTCTCGAAGGCCGTCCTTGTGATCGAAGCGCCGAAAAAATCCGGCGCGATGATCACGGCCCGCTTAGCGTTGGAAATGGGGCGCGAAGTGTGGGCCGTGCCGGGCCCGATCACGCATCCGAACGCCGAAGGTCCAAATACGCTGATTCGAGATGGTGCCGTGCCGATCACGAGCATCGACGATATCGCGGCGACGCTCGGTTTCGTACCGCGGCAAGCGACACTACCGACTCTTGAAATCTTTTCGCCGGAAGAGCGCGCCCTGTTGGAAAAAATACGCGCTGGAGTCGATACAGCCGATGCCCTCTCGCGCACCTTGGGACGTCCTATTACGTCCGTTTCGGTGATGCTGACCGGCCTCGAACTTCGCAACGCGGTGCGCGCGGTTGGCTGCGGGCGCTATACCTTCTATACTTGA
>CAYYII010000090.1:0-4059 GCA_964471445.1 uncultured Gammaproteobacteria bacterium | reverse complement strand
GTCGCGTATGCCGCATGTCGGAACAGTATACCTCAAAGCTTAGGCCTGATCGAACCCATGAAAACTGGCGCGCATGCACGGCCTCATTCGAGGTCCGTCAGCCAGATTCCAAGCGACTCTGGCTGGTCCGGTGCAAGAGGCGCGATGAACGCCGCGAGGCGTCCGTCGGGAGAAATGGAAGGCGACGTTTCGGATCCGCTCGCGCCGTCCGTCAGATACTCCCCCGCCTTGGTGATCGCATCGATCTTTTTGAGGCGCGCAGGCGTGCCGCTCGCGGCTTCGATCACGACGAATTCGTCGGTTGAAGCGCGCCGTACCGGAAAAAGCTCGTCCTCTTCATGCGTGCGCAGGAGAGGGCCGGAATTTTTTCCATCGGCATCCATGCCGTACATGTCCCAGCTCGTCTCCCCCGAGATTGGACGGCGCTGGAAATACATCATGCGTCCGTCTTCCGACCATGTCGGTTCGCGATCGTCGGCGCCGCGCGTGAGTTGCTGCAGATCGGAGCCATCCAAGCGACTCTTCCAGATTGCCGAGCCTTGGGGCTTCGGCCGGCTGGCAACGACTTCAAATGCGACCCAGGCGCCGTCCGGAGAAATCGCCGGCGCCAAAATATCTTCTTTGCCGTCGTGTTTCGTCACTTGCTTCGGATTCTTGCCGTCGAGATCGGCGCACCAGACTTCAAAGACGCCGCGCTTGGCGTCCCGTTCCGAATAGCAGAAGCGCCCGGCATTGCGATGCGCGGCGCGATGACTCGACGTGAGCCGCGGGACCGTCCCTTCAAGGAGCGCGGTCGGCGCGGAAGAGGCAAGATCGAGCCTCGACACGGTCCAATGCGTGTCTTTTCCCTTTGTTGCGCTTGCGGTCAAGAGAAGGGTGCCGTTATCGATAAACGCGGCAGTGAGAAGCTTTGTTCCGGCTTCGGGCGCGTACGCCAAGCGCGCGCCGTCCGCCCGGGCCACGAGGCCTTCCAAGCGCTCGTCGATCTGCGCTGCCACTGCAGGAGGTTTCGGTTGCGGCGGGGCCGGCTCGACGATCACATTTTCCAAAGAATAGGCGTCGACGGCCTTCTTGGCCCAGAACACGCCGAACCCGGCGCCGCAGAGGACACCGACGACGAGTAGGATCAAGAGGAATCGCTTGAAGGCGCGCATGGTGCAGGAAAAGTATCGCACCGGGAGCCTGTTGCGAAGTGGACAAAAGAAAAAAGAGCCGATTAGGGCTCTGCGCGCTCCGGGTTCGCGTCGAGATTTCTCACGATACCACTGTACAGCCCATCTCCTTCATGGCGGACATCAACGATCGCCACCTTCCGTTCGAGGGCTGAGCCGATCGCCTCGGCGATCCCTTCGAGCCTCGTCCCCTCTTCCTCTTGATGCCAGCTGGCTACGGGCGGCGCGCGATCGACGTAGATCCGACCAGTCACGTCGCCGGAACCGGCCTTACTGAAGGCAATCGTTCGTTCTGCCATGCATACCTCCGAGCGGGATGATGCACCGGAAAAATCGGCCTGTCAAAGGCCTTGATTGTTTTCACGGGATCGTGTAGCGTGTGGGCAGCCATGAGCGCGCTTAGCTCAGTTGGCTAGAGCGTCTCGTTGACGTCGAGAAGGTCGAAGGTTCGACTCCTTCAGCGCGCACCAGAAAGCACTCATCCCACTCACGGGCTGGGTGTTTTCTTTTATGGCCCGTTCTTGACAACCGACGCTGTTTTTGATAGATGAGGAGCACCCCGCGAACATCGAAGTTCGCGACAGAAAGGTCTTCATGAACGCACTTGCTCCCGCGCCATGGTCATCAGATGCATTGCCCAGGCGAGGCAGTCGCGCCTGGCAGTCTCTACGGAAGGAGGTCAAGCAGGATCTCGAACGTGCCAACAGCCGGTTCCGCCGCTTGTTGAGCCTCGGCTTCGAAGCCGTGGAGATGGCACTACGCTATTTCCATGCCATCGATGGCGCGCTCGCGGATGTCCGCGAAGCAGAGCGGGTCTACGGCTTGGGCGGCGCACGGACCGGATATTCTGTGGCAGAACGGATCATTGGCACGCTCGATCACGTCGGCGCGCTCAACGAAGCCTTCAAGACCTCGGTTCGCGCCGTCGCCTACGGAAAAAAGCTCGGAGAGGCGGTGGGGCGCGTGGCGCACTACGATCAAATCCCTCACACGGTCCGCGACCGCGTCCTGACCCAGGACTTCCGGCTGACCACGCTCATGAAGCTCCCCGCAGAACTGCCGCTCTCGGAAGTGCCGGCGCTCGCGGTCGTCTGCGCGAACCGCTCGCTGCTCGAGCGGCTGCGCACGGGAAGAGTCACGAGGCTTGGCGAACGGGCGTTGCGGCATCGCTTCGGCTTCGACGATCCGACTCCCGTCTTCCGCGGGTACGCCGCCGTCGGCGAAGCTCTCGAAACGACCGCCAAGCACGTCCGCGGCGAAGCTGAGGCCGTCTTGAAGAAGAGCGGCCACCAGCCCATCTGACCTATCCGCTTGCGCAAGCGGATATTTTTTATCCTAGAAAGAAAAACCGACCTTGCTGAAGTCGGATTATACGTACGGGAGTTTCAACTGCATCCCCAGTACCGGGGATGCTCCAAGAAAGAAGATCTTGACTTCGGACCACTCCCGCAGACCAAGCACCTCGTGGACAAAGGCGGCAGGATCGGCGCCGCGCTTGCGACAGCCATGGCAACAATATCCGCTGCCTGGCCAGAAGCGAAGCGAGGGCGTTTTCTCCTTATGAAAGACGCAGCTACGGATCAGTTTTCCCTTCGTGTTCTGACGGAACGAGAAACCGAGTTTCACGAGCACGGTTTCCCAATTGACGCCGCGGCAGAGTTCCTCTCGTTCCTCGCGGCTGACGTCTTCGAATCGCCGGCGATCAAGATCGTTCATGCGCCTCCGAAAAGAACGATCCCTGCCGTCCGTGTTGCGCGAGGCGTTCCGGACGTTGAACAGGGTCGTCTCCAGAAACTACCGACACATGACGCCGACGTCAATAATTCATACTTCCGTCCGGATGCGCTCTTTGTCCTCAAAAATGTTTCCCATGCAAAAACGCGCCGGGGAACGGCACGTTTTTGATGGTAGGCCCGGATGGATTCGAACCATCAACCGCCGAGATATAAGCTCGGTGCTCTGACCCTTGAGCTACGGGCCCGCGCGCGTCCATTTAACCTCGTCATCTCGAAGAACGCAAAACCGCCCAGATGGGCGGCGATGATTTTACGCAGCCTTGTCGTCAGACTGTTCGAAACTGGCGAGCAAGAGGTGGGCGTTATCGATCATCTGTCGGGTTTTGCGAAGAGACGTTTCATGCGCTTCAAGCGCTTTGCCGGACAGGGAGGCCTTCTCCGCCTCGAGCTGTTCCTGGTTATCCCTAAGCGCCGCGATTTTATTTTTCACGGCCGTCAAGATTTCCTGATGCCATTTTTCGCGAAGGCTTTCGATCACGCCCGAAACCATCGGCGCGATGGCTTTGCGCAAAGCGGATTGCGCTTCAGGCGACATCTCCGCGTACCCGGGCGTGAAGGTTCGATTCAACGCATCGGCAAGCCCGTCTTCGCTATCGCCTGTCGAAATGCTCATCGTTTCGAGAGCTTCATGAAATGGCTTCTCAAAGAGCGCATACCGGGTGGAAGCATACCCGGCGTAATTCTCAAGTACGACATCGATCACTCTTGCGCGCAGGAGTTCCGTCAAGCTCCGGCGCAGGTGTGCGTCGCCGAGGCGCATGACATCGGGACCAATGCGCGCTGCCAACCCTTCGCTTGGTTTCCCCGATTCATCCGTTGTCTGAATTCTTTCGAAAACTTCCTCAGTTTCCTCTTCAGCCTCGATGGCTATGTGATCCTTGATCCCTTCAAAACGAGCGTCAAAAACCTCTTTGGCTTCCAAAGCAATCAGGCGTTCTTCCAATGCCTGATCAAGCTTCGCGAGAGCTTCTGCAATTTGTTTTTCGCTCTCAACCTGCTTTTTCGCAACTTTCTCCTCATCCGCCTTTTGAAAGCCTGCCAAAAGCAACTCAAGATCGTTCTCGGTTGGGAGGTCGGAAGGCCGGGGCCTT
>CAYYII010000089.1:0-4112 GCA_964471445.1 uncultured Gammaproteobacteria bacterium | reverse complement strand
TCGGCTCGGGCGGCTGGTTCGGACTCGGTCTCGGCAAGTCGCGCCAGAAATTCCAATACCTGCCGGAAGTCGCGGGCGACTCGATTTTCGCCGTCATCTCCGAAGAGCTGGGCTTCATCGTGTCCGCTGCGATGATCCTCGCGTTCCTGCTGTTCGTGCGCTACGGCTTCAAGATCGCGGAGCGCTCCACAGATCTGTTCGCGCGCTACGCCGCGGTCGGCATCACGGCCTGGATCGGCTTCCAGGCGATTCTCAACATTTCCGCCATGGTCGGCCTCATGCCGCTTACCGGCGTGCCGCTCCCGTTCATCAGCCATGGGGGTTCGGCGATGCTTGCGAACCTGATGGCTGTCGGCGTCTTGGCGGGGATTTCGAGAGAGACGAAACACGAAATTCGGAGAAACTAGACGCTGCTTTTTTGTTGAAAATGCTTGACAGAAACGTTTTTTTGTGGTAGTAAGAATGGGTTCGTAGTACCTTTGCGGACTGTCGTATGACGCTCCGATACTCGGGGGGTCGCCAGACGGACCATAGCGCCAGGAGGGTGTCATGCCCATGTCTGAAAGTCAGCTTGCTGCGTTCACGAGGCGGTCCCATGAAGTTTACCGCCGCATTCAGGAGGGGGGGACTCGATGCCGAGGCTGTCCTCGCCAGCTTCCAGGACATGATCGAGGGTAACTATCGCAACTCGATCGTCGACCTCGATGTGGGCCCCGGCATGGGTTTCCTCGGCAGCGGGTGGTCTGTGCTGGAACACAAAGGGGGCGGCTTCCTCGACCTTCGCCGCGCGAAGTTCGCGCTGCACTGCGTCGAATACCAAGAGCGCGGAATGCGGGGCGTTGCGGTTCATGAACGGCTCGGCGAGCGACGGGTCATGAACGCCGCTCTCCTGGACTGGTTCCTGCGCGATGGAAACCAGCACATGATTCCGGAAGAATGGGGCGGCAAGGCCGGCAACGGGCGCCCCACGCATGTCTACTTCTGGGGCACGATCTATCATCGCGCCGACGGCCAGCGCTGCGTACGCTACCTTCATCGAGATGGTAGGCGCTGGTACGACCACTACCTGCATCTCGAGAGCTATATCCACGTCGAAAGCCCGGCGCTCGAGCTTGTGAGCTAGGCTCAGCGATCGCACTCCTCATTCTGAAGCGCCAAACCTCCAACCCTCGACCCTCCATGTCTCGCACGGAGGGTCTTTGCTTTTTGTTTGCTTCCCGGCACCAGAGCGATTATTGTAAAGCGGTATGAAGATCCTCTTCGCCGGCGGCGGGACGCTTGGCCCGGTCACGCCCCTCCTGGCCGTCATTGATGAGCTGAAGCGCCTTCGGCCCGGACTCGAATGCGTATTCGTCGGCACTTCTTCGGGTCCGGAACGCCGTCTCGTCGAAGAAGCCGGGATCCGTTTTCTTGCGCTCGACGCGCCGAAATTGCGGCGGTATCTTGATCTGCGCACGCTGCTCGCGCCGTTCTTCTTTGCGAGAGCCTTGTGGAACGCCGATCGGCTGCTCGCGATCGAAAAACCGTCTCTCGTCGTCGGTGCGGGCGGCTACGTGCAGGTCCCGCTGGGGATCGCGGCGAAACTTCGCGGATTGAAACTGCTTGCGCATCAGCAGGATGTCGTGGCGACGCTGAGCAACACGCTCGTCGCGCCGTTCGCGGACGCAATGACGGCCACCTTCGACGTTTCACTGAAGGACTTTCCGAAAAAGAAAACGACGGTCATCGGCAATCCGGTGCGGGCCGCCATCGAAGAAGGGGATCGTACGAAGGGTCTTGCGCTCCTCGGCTTTTCCGGCGAGCGCCCGCTCGTGCTCGTGCTCGGCGGCGGCACGGGTTCCATTTTCTTGAATGGAAAGATTGCGGAAGCGCTGCCGCTCCTCACGGGCTTCGCCGACGTCGCGCATCTGACCGGCCTTGAAAAAACGGTCGCGGTTTCGGCGCTCGTGCATCCGGAACGGTATCGCCAAATGGACTTTCTCGGCGCGGAAATGGCGCACGTGCTCGCCGCCGCCGACATTGTCGTGTGCCGAGCGGGCATGGGTACCTTGACGGAACTCGCAGCGCTCGCGAAGCCGGTCGTGCTCGCGCCGATCGCCGACTCGCACCAGGAGAAGAACGCCGAGCTGGTCGTCGAGCGCGGCGGCGCGAAAATGTTCCGCGAACACGATCTCACGCCGGAAGCGCTGGCGGTCGTGGTACGCGATCTTTCCAAGAAGCCGGAAGATGCGCAGCGCCTCGGTCTGGCGCTTCAAGCTCTTTTCCGTCCGCATGCCCGAGCGGCCCTGGCCGAGAAGATTCTTTCCTTGCTATCATAGCCGTCTATGAAATTCCCACGCGCAGCCCTGGCCGTCTCCGCGTTCCTCTTGCTCGGAGCCGGTTGCACTTCGTCGACGCCCGCCTCGCCTTCTTCATCCTCGCCATCGAGCGCGCCGGATGTCGGAGCGCTGACCCTTCCGACAACGCCGCCCCCGGCCTCTACGACACCTAAACCCATCGCTATGGAAAAAACCTGGAGCTTCCCCGGCGTCCTGCCGGAAAATCAGATCGCGCACCGACAGATTCGGATGCAGACCACGAAAGGCGAAATCGTTTTCGAACTCTTCGACAAGGAAGCGCCGAAGACCGTTTCGAATTTCGTCTATCTCACCAAGGGCGGTTACTACGACGGCCTGACATTTCATCGTGTCGTGCCGGGCTTCGTCATCCAAGGCGGCGATCCGACGGGCAACGGCACGGGCGGCCCCGGCTACCGCTTCGAGGACGAACCGGTGAAGCGCGCGTATGATCGCGGCATCGTGGCGATGGCCAATTCCGGACCGAACACCAACGGCAGCCAATTCTTCATCATGCTGGCCGATACGCCGCTCGATCCGCTCTACACCGGCTTCGGCAAAGTCACGAAGGGCATGGACGTGGTTGATCAGATCCGCGTCGGCGATGTGATGTCGAGCGTTATCGTCGAAGGCAAAGCCAAGTAAAAAAATCCCCTTCTTTTTTAAAGAGGGGGAACTCGAGCGCTAAAGCGAGAGAAGCATGATGACTGCTCCGGTCGTCATGATCAGCGTTCCCAGGAGCCGCGCAGAGATGTGCGGCTCTTTGAAAAACAGCCATCCCCAGACGGCGCTGAGCGGCGCCGAGAAGCGCTTGAGCGCGATCACGAACGTGACGGGCACGGCGGCGACGGCGACCATCTGCAGCAGCGAGGCGGTTCCGGACAAGAGTCCGAGGAGCCCGAGCCGCCAGGCACCGCGCACGGATGCGCCGCTTTTCGACGATTGCCGCCAGAGGATTGGCGTGAGCAGGATGCCGATTCCACCGTGCAGCACGACCGGATACCACATTGGATCAGAGGCGCCGACGGCCATCTTGTCGAACGGAGAACTGATCGCCCAGATCAAGACGATGATGAGCATTGTGCGCGGACCGGGCTCTCGCCAGACGTTCTTGAAGGGGCCGAGCAATCCGTGGGTCTTCAGGACCGGCAAATTCAGGACGTACAGGCCAAGCGCGATTACCCCGACCCCGACGATGCCGAGCGTCGGCACCATACGTCCCGTCACGAGCGGCTCGCTCGCGAGCAGAAAGACGGGGGAAAGGGCCGTGATCGGCATCGTCAATGAGAGGGGATGACGCAGCGCCCGGGCATAGAGGAGCGCGGTCGCCGTATTCATGACGATACTGAGACTCGCCGGAACCCAGAACTCCGTGCCAGTCGGAACGCGCGGCAGGTGGCCGCGCCAGCAGAGGGCGAAGACGGCGACGGCCAGCGCGGCGGTCACACGTTGCCACCAAGCGATCGTTTCCACTGTCCAGCGATCGCCGACGGCGTGCGAGGCGGCGCTGTAGAGCGACTCGAAGGTCGCGCTGCCAAGACCGAGAACCACCCACATGCGGACCTCCTTGATGGGTCCACGCACCCTAGCTGAAAAAAGACGTTCATGTAAAGTGATGGCGTATGCCGCAGGCGCTTCCGCATCTCACGCCCGACGCGTTCTATAAGCACGCGAAATGCCCCAATTGGGTGTATTGGGATCTCTTCGGTGACCCTGCGAAAAAGGGCGAGGTGCCCGCGATGCTCCAGCGCCTGCGCGAAGACGGCGTGCTGCATG
>CAYYII010000088.1:2972-4140 GCA_964471445.1 uncultured Gammaproteobacteria bacterium | reverse complement strand
TGGTACCCGGAGAGGGATTCGAACCCTCAAGCCCTTTCGGGCAGGGGATTTTAAGTCCCTCGTGTATACCATTCCACCACCCGGGCCTACACCCGCCCACGCTAACAAAAAACGCCGCGATTGTCAGCCCCGCGCATGCGGGGGTCAGCGGCGTTTCTCGCGGCTTATGGGAGCATCTCGCCTTTCCAGGTCTTCATGTCGGTCGACGTGCGAACGATCTTCAGGTCGCCGCTTTCGAGGAGCTCTTTCGCGCGCGGGGTGGCGAGGAAGGTCTCGATCTGGCCGTTGATGTTCGTCTCGGCCGCCACGGTACGCTCTGCGTCTTCATACTTCGGATAATCGACATGGAAGATGATCGGCTTATCGGAGAGGTCGACATCGCTGTGGTGCTCCATGACGGTTACGGCGATGCCTGCGTCGCCAGCGAGCGCCGCGTCCATGGCCGCCAAGCGGAAGTAGGCGTTGCGATTCTCGACCCAGGCGCGATACGCGTCACCGACGTAGACGCCGTACCCGGCGTGCTGGGCATCCTCCCAGCGTTGTCCGCCCTGTTCGTTCGCGTTCATCATCGGTTCGAGCGTCGGATCGTTGGCGTCCGCATCGACGCGGCGAAGATGCGAGGTGGAAGTGTCATAGGCTAAAACGTGTGCCTTCACTTCCGGACGCATGCGCAAGACCTCCTCTTTCAAACCGGAGAAAAAGGCTTTCTGCGCCTCCGTGTCGTTCTTGAAAGCGGCGCAACCGAGATGTCCGCCGTCGCTGCATTCATGCGGCGCGAAATAGACTTCGATCTCCTTCCCGGCTTTCGCGGCCGCTTCCATCGCGGCGCCGTACAACCGCTTGAAATCTTCCGCTCCGATCTTGCCGCCGCCAGACGCGAAGACTTCCGCTTCGCCGGGCAGGAGCCCGAAACCTTCTTCGGCGTTGAAATCCCGCTCGTCCATGCAAGTCACGAGAATCGTCAGGCGCTTGGCCTGCCGTTCTGCGATCTGTTCGGCCTGCGCTTCATGCGCCCTGGACAACTCCTGGTTGCGCTCGACCAACGCCGTCATCTCCTTATTCCAAAACGTCTCTTTCTGCGCCTCGGCCGACTCGAAGTTCCGGCCGGGCGGAAATTCATAAGAATGCGTCATATGCACGGAATCCTAACAAAAAGCGCCGCGGTTGT
>CAYYII010000088.1:0-2872 GCA_964471445.1 uncultured Gammaproteobacteria bacterium | reverse complement strand
CCTCTCCGCGCGATCGCCACGCCGAGATCAAGATACCCGAGATGTGACGGATGGTGCGCGTCCGTATCGATCAAAAGCTTCACACCGAGCTTCACGGCCATGCGAACATGTTCATCGCGCAAATCGCTGCGTTCGGGGTAGGCGTCGATTTCCATGGCGGTGCCAGTCGCTTTGGCGGCTTTCAAAACCGCGAGCATGTCGATCTCATACGGAGGACGGCGGCTGATGATCCGTCCGGTCGGATGGAAGATGCAATCGATGTGCGGATTCTTCATTGCTTGAATAACCCGAGCAGTTTGTTCTTCGGAGGAAAGTTTAAAATATGAGTGAACCGAACCGCCGACAAAGTCGAGTGACGCTAAAGCCCCGTCATTCAAATCCATGCGGCCGTCTTTTAAAATGTCGCACTCAGTGCCTTTCAAGATCCGAAAGCCTTTCAGCTTCTTGTTCAGCTTGTCGATTTCGCGCCCCTGCTGCGCGAGGCGCTTCTCGTCGAGCCCGCCCGTCATGGCCAGGGCTTTCGTATGATCGGTAATCGCGATGTACTCCATGCCGCGCGCTTTCGCTTCGGCCGCCATTTTTTCAATCGTCGCGCTGCCATCGGTCCATGACGTTTGGACTTGGAGATCGCCACGGACCGATCCGTACGGAATGAGTTTCGGCAGCGTACCGGCTTTTGCGGCTTCGATCTCGCCTTCATTCGTGCGGAGTTCCGGCTCGATGTAGGGGAGTCCGAGCGCCGCATAGACTTCTTCTTCCGTGCGCGCCGCGAGACGTTTTTTCCCTTTCCACAGGCCGTATTCGTTCAACTTCAAACCGCGCTTCCCGGCCAGCGTCCGCAGTGCGATGTTGTGTTCCTTCGAGCCGGTGAAGTGCTGGAGCACCGCGCCGTAGGCATCGCCTTCGACGATTCGCACGTCGGCGTGCATGCCGTTCTTGAGGCGCACGGTGGTCATTGTCGGACCATGCTCGATTGTCTCGACGACACGCGGGAATTTCATGAAGCGTTCCATGACGGCTTCCGCATCCTCGGCGACGACGATGAAGTCGAGGTCGCCAATTGTTTCCTGGCGACGCCGCACGGAACCGGCCACGACCGCTTGGCGCACACCCGGAACGTCCCTGAGATCCACTTCGATGCGTCCGGCCAACGGCAAGATGTAGCCCAGCACCTTCCGGTCGCCGGCTGTTTTCAAAAACGCGAGTCCCTTCGAGATTTTTTCCGCCATCGTTTCGCCGACGATCTTTGCGAGCTTGCCGGACTCGGCCGCTTTGCGCAGATCGGCAAGGTTTTTCACGCCGATCTTTTTATGCAGCCTGAGCGCTGTTTTTGGCCCGACATGCTCGACGCGCGTCAGGTCGCGAATGTCGACAGGGGAAGCCTTACGCAATGTCGTGAATTCTTTGAAGGTGCCGGTTTCAAGCATCTCCGCGATGTGTCCCGCAATGCCTGGTCCAACACCCGGAATTTCGCGCAACCCCTTTTCGCCTTTCTCTTTGTAAAGATCGGCGACGCTTTGTCCGAACGAGGCGATTTGTTCCGCAGCTCGTGCGTACGCGCGCGGCTTGAATTGAACCCCTTGCAGCTCATAGAGCTGCCCGGTCTCTTCGATCGTATCGGCGATCTCCTCGTTCGTCAGGCGTTTCATAGGTGAAGGATAACATACGAAACGACGAGGATGAGATGCGCCGTCTTACAAAAAATTCATGAAAACAAAAAGGCATCCGGAACGGCACGCGCGAAGGATGCGGTGCGCAACGGATGCGCGAGGTGGTCAGGCGGCAAGAGGGACGCGGCGCACTTCGCAGTCCTTCAGATGCGCGGCGAAGGCGGGCGAGAGGACGATGTAGTCGTTGTCGGTCCGGGTCGACGGCCCGACCCGCACGTAATCGGCGGCGTTCGCGTCGACCAACCGTCTGAGGGCTTCCTGGACGCCTCCGTGCTGGAACATGGGAACGTGCCGTTCCACGAGCTGGCCGAACTCGGCTGCCTTCACGGGCACCCATTCCCCGTGGCGGACGGCCGCCGTGAGGAGAATCCCGAGCACGAGCTCGGACTCGTTGTTACCGAGCCGTGAACCGAAAGGGCGCACCAGGGTGCCGTCATCGATCAGTGACGGCAGAGGAGGGAACAAGGCTTGATCGAGAATGGGAAGCTTGGGAACGACCTTCGTGGACATGCTCTCACTCCTGTAGACGCTGACGGCAACCTTGCCGCAGCGGTCTTTCGACCCAGCACCATTTCAAAAAATGACGGTTTTGTCAAGCGTGAGACACTGAAGTCTCGATTGCAAAACACCCGCCTTTATTGGCGGGTGTTTTGTTGGTAGACCAGAATTCCGGCTAAGCTCGCCCCCACAATGCTGGAAAGCGATGCGAGACAGACCAGACACCAGCCGTGGATGACGAACGCTTCGAGCGATGTGAGATACAGGGAGAAGGCGACGCCGCCGGCGCAGAGGACGAGCAGCGCTTTGCCCAGGACGGGATCTTTCGTGCGCAGGAATTGGATCGCGACGATCAGGATCATCAGGTATCCGATGAGTCCGATCGCGGCGACGGGGAAGCCCAGGATCTCACCGTACGGTCCTTTGTTCACGAGGTCGCAATTGAAGGCTTCGTTGATGTTGCAGACGCTTGTCCCAAGCGGCGCGTAATGTTGTTTGAGGGCGTAAGCCGACACGAGCAATCCCGCGATCGAGAAGAAGAAGAGAAGTCGAGCGGCGTGTTTCCTGATCATATTACTCGACCGAGCAGTTGGCTTTGGCGGCTAGGGCTTGCGGCAGCTGTTCGCCCGTCAGGCGGGAATCATCCGGGAAGACCCAGGTTGGGTAGCCGGTGATCTTCGCGTCGTCGCAGGCTTTCGTCTGGC
>CAYYII010000087.1:0-4179 GCA_964471445.1 uncultured Gammaproteobacteria bacterium | reverse complement strand
GCAAGTTGATCGCGACCGCCGGCTTGAAAGACATGATCGTCCTCGAAACCGAAGACGTTATTCTCGTCTGTCCGAAAGACCGCGCGCAAGACGTGAAGAAGCTCGTTGAGACGCTCGAGAAGAAAAAGATGCGGAAGTATCTTTGATATGCCGACGAGCGAATGGAAAAAAATCAAAGAAGAATCCTACCGCGCCGGATATCGCAAGATGCTTCGGAAAACGTTTTTATTGCCCGACGGGCGATCGGCGGAATTTGACGTCAAGGATGAAAGGAAGACCGTGTGTATTTTGGCGCTCACCGACGCAAAGAACGTCGTGCATGCGAAGTAATTTCGCCCCGGACGTTAAAAACCATTGCTCGAAGTTCCTGGGGGCGGCGTCGAAGACGGCGAGTCTCCGGAAGCCGCGATTCGAAGAGAGTTGTTGGAAGAAACCGGTTATGCAGGAGACATTGAATTCGTCAGTACAAGCCTCTGTTGTGCGTATTCAAATCGCATCAGCCACAATTTCGTTGCCATGCATTGCAAAAAAATCGCCGATCCCAAGTTGGATGCGAACGAATTTGTCGACGTGATCGAAATGCCTCTTGAGCAATTCCGCGCGCATTTGAGGACCGGTGAACTGACGGATGTTGCGGCGGGATATGTCGGGTTGGATTTTTTGGAAAAACATTCGGAATTCGTCACTTCACAGAAATGAACGTTTGAAGCTGAAGACATGAAACGCCTCCTCGCCGGAATCTTGCTCGCCGTCATTTTGGGAAGTTTTTTCTTCCTGCGTCTTGATCGTGCTGTATCGAAAGAAACCGCTTCAAAATTGTACGTCGTGCAACAAGGCGACGGCGTGCGCGAGATCGCGCAGGGGCTTGAAAAAGTCGGACTGATCCGCAGCGAGCGTTTTTTCCTGTTCACCGCTTGGCGGCGCGGCAACCAAACGGACTTCAAAGCCGGCACGTTCGAGCTGTCGCCGTCGATGACGACGGCGGAGATCGAGGCCGCGATCGCGGGTGGCAAGCCCATCTCGAACGAGCGCGAGGTCACGATCTTGGAAGGTTGGACGCTCGACGACATCGCCGAATATTTGGAGAAGGAAGGGATCGCTTCGCAGCAAGAGTTGTATGCCGAAGCGGGGGAGAGCGCGAAGTTTGCGAAACCGGGGAGTTTGCCCGACTGGTCGGCGTCCTATCCTGCGCTAAAAGATTTCCCCGTCAACGCTTCGCTTGAAGGCTATCTGTTTCCGGACACCTATCGTATCTATGCCGACGGCGGCGCCAAAGCACTCGTGCGCCGCATGCTCGATAATTTCGAAACGAAACTGACGCCGGAGCTCCGTCAGGAAATCGTGTCGAAAAATCGTTCGATCCGCGACATTGTCATCATGGCTTCTGTGATCGAACGCGAAGTGCGCGGTGCGGAGGACGGAGCAATGGTTTCCGACATCTTCTGGAAACGCGTCGATACGGGACGAGGTCTCGAAGCCGATTCGACGGTCAACTACATTACGGGTCATTCGAAGCCGTCCGTGAGTTGGGAAGAAACCCGTATCGATCATCCCTGGAACACCTACAAATACCGCGGCTTGCCAGCCGGACCGATCGGCAATCCCGGTATGGCGGCGATTCTGGCGGCGATCCGTCCCAAGAGCAATCCGTACTGGTACTTCCTGACCGACAAGGACGGCAACGTCCATTACGCCAAGACCCTCGAAGAACATAACGCCAACAAGGCGAAGTACCTCCGCTGATATGAAACGTCTTCTCGCTGCGCTCGCCCTCCTGTTCGCCCTCGCGCCGTTGCCGATCGCTGCCCAAAACGATGCTCTTTGGCGCATGCAAAGTTTTGACGCGCAGGTCAACGTCCAAAAGGACGGGCATGTCGAAGTGGTCGAAACGATCGAAGCAGACTTCCTGCAGCCTCGTCACGGCATTTTCCGCTATGTCCCGTATCAGGGAAAAGACGACAGCGGGCAGCCCTATAAGCTCGGTATCTCCTTGAAGAGCGTGATGCGGGATGGAGCCGAAGAAAAAGTGCAAACGGCGGAAGCGAATGACAACATCGTCTGGAAAATTGGCGACGCGGACCGCACGCTTACTGGCTCGCACACGTACATTCTCACCTATGACGTTGTCGGCGCGCTGCGCGGTTTCGACAATTTTGACGAGATCTATTGGAACGTCACGGGCAACGGCTGGGATACCACGCTGCCTTCGATCTCCGCTACGTTTATGCTGCCGGAAGGAGTCAGCGCCACTCAAAGCGCATGCTATACGGGCGCGTATGGCTCGACGGAGAAAGACTGCGCTATTACGTCTGAAGACAATGGAATTTGGGTCGCCTCGGAGGCTTCGGAACCCTTGACGGTCGCCGTTGGTTTTCCGAAAGGACAGGTCGAGATTCTTTCGCTCAAGGAAACGCCCCTCAGTCCGCTAGGATACGTTTTTCTCATTCTCTGGTTTGCAGTGATCCCGCTTTTGGTTCCGCTCGTCGCCTTTATCGTGTTGTATCGGTCCTGGCGGCGCCAGGGGGTCGACAAGAAATTCGGCACGATCGTCGTGCAGTATGAACCGCCCGCGGGACTCCGTCCGGCGGAAACGCACGCCGTGCTGACCCAGACACCCGTGTGGTACGACGTCTCCGCAACGATCGTCGACATGGCCGTGCGCGGATACCTCAGGATCGAAGAAACGAAAACGGAAACCTTCATCAAGACGAAGGATCACTTCCTGCATCTCGTGAAGGACTACGCGCAGGATCCGAGCCTCAAGCCCTATGAACGGATGCTGCTCGACGGCCTGTTCGGGAATGCCGCGGCTCCGGCCACGGCGCGCGTTTCAAAGCTCGTCAAGGAAAAGTTTTATCAGAAAGCTCGGGCCTCCACGCTGGCGATCGGGGAAGGGCTCGCGAACGACGGGTACTTCGACGCCGCCTCGATGAAAGCCAGAAAAAAGCTGATGACAGCGGGTATCATCCTTCTTCTCGTCGACGTAGTCTTTTTGGGAGCCATCCTGTTCGTGGTGTCTCCGCTTATGCCTTTCTGTGTCGCCTTTACCGCCCTCCTCTTGATTGCGTTCGGCTGGGCGATGGGCCGCTGGACGCCCAAAGGCCATGAGGCCGCCGTGCATACCAAAGGCTACAAGGAGTTCATCGGCGCCGTCGAAAAATATCGCGTGCCGTGGATGGAAACGCAGGAAATTTTCGAAAAAAACCTGCCGTATGCGATGGTCTTCGGTCTCGGCTCGCGCTGGGCGAAGGCGTTCGCTTCGCTTTCTATGATCCAGCCGGCTTGGTACGTCCACTCGGGTCCTGGCGTATGGTCCGCCGTCACGCTTGAAAAGAGCTTGAGTGGCTGGGCGGCTTCAATGGCCTCGGCCGCGCGTCCGCCTTCCTCGCGTTCCGGTTCCGGCGGCGGAGGCTTCTCCGGCGGCGGCTTCGGCGGCGGCGGTGGAGGTTCTTGGTGAGCGCCCGATCATGACCGCCCTCCTTCTTTCATCGCTGATCGTCTTGCTTTTGGCCGCGTTCGCTTCGGGTTCGGAAGCCTCGCTGTTTTCCATCTCCTATGCCAAGGTCAAGGCGATGGCCGACGCGAAGAAGCCCGGGGCTGCGGCGCTCTTGCGGATCAAGGACAACATGACGTATCCGATCGGCACGATCGTGATCGTTAACAACATTGCGACGATCGTGGGTTCCACCGTCGAGGGCGTCTTGGCGCATCAGGTCTTCCATTCGATCGGCATGAGTGTGTTCGTCGGCGTCTTCACCTTTTGCGTGATCGTCTTTGCGGAAATCATTCCGAAGACGCTGGGCGAATCCTATGCCGAACGCGTCGCGCCGATCGTCGCGCCGCCTGTCTTGTTCCTGACCGGCATCTTCCGGCCGTTACTCTGGCTCATCGATCACGCCCTGACACGTCTCCAGCCCTCCTATGATGTGAAGACGGTTTCAGAGGAAGAGATTAAGATCATGGCCCAGATGGGTCATGCGGAAGGTAGCCTCGAGGCCGACGAGTCGCGCATGATCCGGCACGTCTTCAAATTGAATGACATCACGGCCGACGACATGATGACGTCTGCCGCCCACGTCGAGACGATCCCGGGTTTCGTCCCGCTCGGCGAGCAGCGCCAGCGGATTTTGGGCCTCCGCCATTCGCGCGTGCCCGTGCTCGGCGAGGATGCCGATCACA
>CAYYII010000086.1:0-4235 GCA_964471445.1 uncultured Gammaproteobacteria bacterium | reverse complement strand
GCAGCGAAAGCCCTTCGCGCCGCATGGTCCTCAAGAAGAGCGCGAGCAGCCCTCCAAGATAGAGGAATGCGTTCAGGCCGAGCGCGTAGAAGCCCCGCGTGAAAAATCCCCACACAAAGACGACCCAGAACAGCGAAAGTCCCAGGCTCCAGAGGAGCTTGATCCGATCCGTGCGCGGGAGATGGGCGGCACTGTCTTGAGCCTGCATATTTCGGCTATCAGATGATGAAAAGTCGCATGTGTATTTGAGTATAGCCCATCGCTCCGTTCTGTCGAATACGCCAATAATAAAACATCCCCGATGGAATTTCGGGGATGTTTTATGTTCCTTACGGCGTGCAGGTCTGCGTGGTCGCCGGGCTGGGCGTCGTCACGCTCGGACAGTCGTTCGTGATGTTGCAGAAACGCGTTTGGTTGCCGCTCGGCGAGCAGGCGTTCCACTGGGTGCAATACCAGGAATCTTCGGTGCAGGACATTCCACCAGTCGGAGGCGTGCATGACTGGTAGGTCGTTGGCATCGGCGTCGTGGCCGTCGGGCAGTCGACGATCATCGTGCACGAGCGCGATTGCGCGCCGCTTGGGGAGCAGACATTCCAATCTTGGCAATACCAGGTATCGGCGGTGCAAGAGGGCTCGGTCGCGGGCGGCGTGCAGGTCTGCGTGGTTGCCGGACTCGGCGTTGAGACGCTCGGGCAATCGTTCGTGATGTTGCAGAAGCGCGTCTGGTTGCCGCTCGCCGAGCAGCTATTCCATTGCGTGCAATACCATGAATCTTCGGTGCAAGTCGTCTCGGTCGACGGCGGGGTGCAGGACTGGCTCGTTTCCGGACTCGGAGTGACGACTGTCGGGCAATCGATCGTCATCGTGCAGAAACGCGTTTGAGCGCCGCTGGCCGAACAAGCGTTCCATTGGGTGCAGTACCAGCTATCGGCGGTACAAGCAGGGGAGGACGTGCAGGATTGCGTGACGGCCGGACTCGGTGTCGTGGCGGTCGGGCAGTCCACGATCATGGTGCACGAGCGCGACTGCATGCCGCTCGGGGAGCAGATATTCCAATCCTGGCAATACCAGGTATCGGCGGTGCAGGACGACGGCGTGGCGGTCGGCGGCGTGGGAAGCGGCGTCGTCGCCGGAAGTTCGCCGAAGCTCTTATCGCTGTTGATGGTCGGCGCCGAAGAAAGCTCCGTGCCGCGGTTGAAGTCAGCGGCGGAAGCGATCGGCGCGCCGATCGTATAGTTCACGAAGAAAGCGTCCGGAATGTCATCGATCATCGTTGCCCACGCAGGCCCGAACACCGCGGCTGCGACCGCTTCCGAAGCGATCGGCCGCAAGAGGCCGCCGCGCGAAATCGCGTAGACCTTGGAATCCGTGTCGATCTTGATCATGCGGAACCCGGGACGATACGTGACGTTCCCGCCGATCGGCATCGCCGCCAGTTCGGCGGCCGTTACCGTCTGAACGCTGGAAAAGTCGACGTACCACGTGCGAAAGACGCGTTCGTTGGGAAACACGTAGCGCTTGCCGTTCGACGCGTAGTAATACAGGGCCGGATTGTCCGGTCGCTTGATCAGCGAGCCGGCCATCGGGGCGGCCCGTACCGCGAGCGGCGTGACCGCAATGCCAGCGGCCAGCATGAGAAAGAGAACCAACGTACGGAGCGCGTTCGTCTTTGACATAGGCATGAAAGGATTCAATGCTCTCATTCTAGCAAAAAAATCGAAAGATTTCAAGTGCGTCTAATTTTCATGAATGCGTTTACTGCGAAAATCACGGAAACTTTTTACAGGCTATGCGAGGATTCCAAGCCCAACCTCGTGCTCAACGACAGCTTCCTATTCATTCTCGAGCGCCCGGGCCTCTCGCTGGACCTCTGCACGGCCGTGCTGCGGCCGGACACCTGGAAGGACCCCGGCAAGCTCAAGTTCACCTGATCTCTACTCTCAAGCATACCCGCGCGTGACGAAGATGCATCCGACGTGCCCACACGTCGATTACGCTTCGTCGCGGCGGGTGTTTTTATTTTAGAAATGATCCCTAGACGTACACGCCTCTTGCTTTCACGCCGGCACTTTTTGAGAGCTGTTTCTCGACAGAAAACACCCTGTTTGCACAAGGTGTTTTCTGTCGAGATGCAAGCACGATGATGCTTCATCCTATCAGCTCTCGAGGTCCACGGAATTGCCGTGTTCAAGAGGCGAATGGGAAGGGCGACGCGAGCATGCGTCGCCGGTCCGAACGACTGAGCGGGAAGGGCAAAGATCATCGACGAAGGCGCACACGTGGCCCGATGATCAGGCAAAGGTCAACGCCAATCTCGAAAGGAACGATGAGCTTGGCGTGGCGCAACTTGTCGCCGGGGTGGAATCCGACGTAACCCTTGAACTCCATGGTTGGGACCATCCCGTCTCGGGTTCTCGCTTGGCCCCCTCCGGCCGCATACGGCTTGAAGGTGGCAGTCCTCTTATCTGCCAGCACCTCGAAATCGAGCTGTTCCTCATCGGGAAGCGCCAGGAGCAGCAGGTTGAGGAGGGTTCTTCGGGATAGCGGAATGGGCCCCGCGACGTCGTAGATTGCTTTTTTCGGCACGAACGCTCCTCGCTAAAATGATCTGGTTTGGAAGGATCTGGGCCTCTGCAGAGATTCGGAACGCAGGAAAATCGAACGTTGAAAGATATCCTAAAACCAGCCTTTTGTCAAGGTTGGCAATTCATCTTCTCTGCGCACTAGCGCTTTCCCCTCCAAACATCTTAACGCTCTGAACCGTGCTGGATCTTTTACGCGGAATCGGAGTGGTATGATGAAGAGCACCTATGAGAAAGATTTTCTTCGCCTCCCTGCTGGCCATCCTTGGGTTTTTGCCCGGCACGGCCTTTGCCGCATCGCAAGGCTCGCTGATCAAATTAGCTTGCCCAAACGGGGCCGGGGCTTTCCATCCCTGCAAGTCCGTATATTTCTACGGGCACGACGGCAAGCGTCACGCCTTCTCGAATGAGAAGGTCTATTTCAGCTGGTACCAGGATTTCTCGAACGTCAGGACGATCTCAGCGGGGGAGATGGCCTCTTTTCCGCTCGGGCGGAACGTCACGTATCGCCCGGGATCGAAGCTGGTAAAATTCCTGACCGACCCGAAGCTGTATGTCGTCGGCTTGGGCGGCGAATTGCGCTGGGTCGTTTCCGCGGCCGCCGCGGAACTCTACGGCCCGGATTGGAACCGCAAGACCGACGACATCAACGACGTCTTCTACTCTGACTATCGCTTCGGCACCTCGGTCGCTTCGGTCAAAGATTTCTCGGCGTCAGCCGAACTTGCCGCTACCTCCACCATTGACGATGACTTGCCGGCCACGCGACGTTCGCTGTCGATCGCGACGGCCAACGGGACATTCGCGGTCGATCTGATCAAGCTGCAGGCTTCGCGCTGGCGAATGGTGAGCGATGCCGCTGAGACGTCTGATTGTGGGAATAATTGTCCCGCTAAGGCGCTCTCCGCTTATGCCCAGGATTCCAGTGCCGGCATCGGCATCCACGGCACGTACTTTTGCCCGCCGGACTACGCTGACTGCGCAGCCAAGACGAACTCCTTCCTCTGGCCGTTTTTCGACAGCCCGACGCGCCACATGCTGAATGCTTCGAGCTTGCCAATCCACCAGGGGCCGCTTCTTGCTTCAGGTGCTGACGGGCGCTACCGGTACTATCATCGCGCTTCGGACTTCAACTCAGCGGCGGTATTTGAGGCCGTCAATAGTACGACGCTTGAAGCAGCGATTGCCAACTACCCGTCTCTTGTCGAAAACGGGACGATCGTGGTTGATGCCGAGGCTAAACTGGACGAAGGCATGAAGACGATCAAGGGAACACGCGGCGGTATCGGCATTGACGAACACTTCGTTCAATTAGTGGTCGCCAAGAACGCCACCGTGCCTGACCTGGCGGCAATCTTCTCGGCGCTTGGTTCGAGAAACGCCATGAATTTGGATGGAGGAGGCAGTTCCGCCCTGCTCTTTGACGGCACGTACTTGGCCGGTCCGGGTCGCGACCTTCCCAACGCACTCCTGTTCGTCCCGCGCTGAATGTTGTATCGGCGATCTTTTGCAATAAAAACGACCCTTCACAAAACATCCGGGACGACCGGATGTTTTGGAGGGGCTTTCGTGATGCTTACTTCACCCTGTTGATCGGAGGCGTGATCGGCGCCCGCGGAGGCGGCAGTACCAGAATCGGCGGTGACGGCGGAG
>CAYYII010000085.1:0-4250 GCA_964471445.1 uncultured Gammaproteobacteria bacterium | reverse complement strand
AGCGCGATGATGGCGCATATGGCGGCAGCAAGAAGCGCGCTGCCAGCCTTGCTGGTGGTCAGACTGACGAAGAACACGACGCAGAAGCTTGCGAGCGCGGCGAGTGCCAGCTTCAGGCACAGGTCCCATGATCCGTTGACGGGGAGCCGGGCGGAGACGATCTGCTCCGCGATGATCAGAGCCGAGATCATGAGGACGGTCGGAAAGAACGCTTCGGAATTCCCATTCGGCGTTTCGGGCATCACATGCTCCTTCTTGGCGGGAAACCGCTCGGACCGTAACAAGTCTTCGCTATGACGTCAATGCCCTAAAGAGCATTTAGGCAGAAGAGTTTTGAGATAAGGAAAAAGCCGCGTGAGCGGCTGATCCAAAGAAACGCGATATCGCTCAAAAGCCCTGTTTTGCACGCCCGCTCTCTCGGGCAGGATTCGGCGTTAGGTGCGCGGCGTGGCTGAAGACGGCGGTTCACTCGACTCAGGTCTCACGAATGAGACTGGGCTGCCGGCAAAACCCAGGTACAGATACAAGAGAAGGTTGAGAGGAGAAACAATTGCCGCCAAGCCCCACCACTTCTCGACATCGAAGCGCTCGCACAAGGACATCGTCGCCGCGATGAGCGCGATGATATTCACGATCGGCACGAAAAACAGGAGCAGCCACCACATCGGTTTCCGCGAGAGCTTGAGAAAAAGCAGGATATTCAGTACCGGCACGATCGCAAACCACGCCGGCTCCTCTTGCACGCGCTGGGCCATTTTCCAAAGCGCAACAGCCATCACGAGATGGAAGAACCCGAAGCTGAGCCAAAGCGTGGTTCCGAACAAATGATAATCGAGCATAGGGATCACTTATAATAGGTAAGCGGGTTGACGCGTTTGCCGTTCACGTAAATCTCGAAGTGCAGGTGCGGACCAGTCGAATGACCGGTCGAACCGACCATGCCGATCGTTTGGCCCTTGGTCACTTGGTCGCCGACCTTCACGTACAACTTGCTGTGATGTGCGTAACGCGTGATCATGCCGTTGCCGTGATCGATCAGGATCATGTTGCCGTAGCCGCCGGAGTTCCAGCCCGCGAAGGTCACGATGCCCGCGTCGGCGGCATACGTCGCATTCGACAAGTTGCCGTTGATATCTAGGCCGGGATGCTTCACTTTGAAGTACTGGTTGATGCGCTTCTGATCGGTCGGCCAGACCAGATCGGCGCCGACGGCTGATTGGCTTGGCGGCGCTTCCGCCGGAGACTTGAAGACGTTACGCACGTCGCCCAGACGCGGCGGAGCGACAGGCGTCTGCGTGCGCACGACAACCGGCGGCTTCCCATCAGGAATCACGAGCTCTTCCCCGATTTGGATCTGCGAAGGCGAAGAGACGTGGTTGGCCGCCAAGATTTTGTCGACGTCGGAGCCGTATTGTTTGGCGATTGCTCCGAGTGTTTCCCCTCTTTTTACCGTATGCAGCACGCCCGTGACCGGCAAGATCGTCAGCTTCTGCCCGAGGCGCAGCACGGAACGAGCCGTCAGGTCGTTGGCCCATAAAACGGTATTGACGCTGACGCCATATTTTTGAGCGATGGTGCTGACCGTATCGCCTTGCTGGACTTCATAGACGCTGGGCTTGGAGATCGCGATGTGTTCCTCCTGATCCGGAAGGATTTGATCGGTGCCTCCGAGGACACCCGGCACGACGACGCCGCTTTGATCGTAGCTGGTCGGTGGAAGTGTGGCCGGTTCGGCCACGGCGACTTGTCTCGTTGCGGTCGCGGCGCCGTCCGGAATGTTGTTGAGCTGGGATTCGGCATTGACGTCGCTCGAGTCCGGACTCACGTATTCGTCCGAGGCAACATTAAAGAGATCGAAGAACATTGCTTGTTTCACTTCCTGACCGGCATCCGTGCTCGCACCGTGTGCGTAGAGGTTGCTGGTCGCCACGAAGACAGCGATCAGAGCGACCGCGGCGTGCACGACATAGCGATGGCCGAAGATGGCGAAGAAGGTCCGGCGCACCGGCGGCAAAAACGTCGTTGCGGAAATCTTCAAACGAAGCAGCGATCGATAGAGAAAGAAAACGAGACGCCGAAAAAACGTCTTCCAAAGAAAGACGAAGGGAATCGAAACCGCTTTCAAAAACACCCAGAGGATTCGACCAAGAGCCTTCGCCAAGGCTAGCAGAAATAACAGGAATTTGACGAAGTACCTTTTAAGCGGAGTGGGCATTGGGAAACGCCGTTTTTTCGCTAATATTAGATCTTTTCGTCCAGTACAACCGTGGCAGCCGCTACCTTCAGGGTAGGGTTTTGAAAGGGTGCCGTCAATCTTTTGAGCGGAGCGTAACTCATGCGATGGATGACGCTCGGTCCGAGCGATTGCAATGCCGCTTGATGTTCCTTCGTGCCATACCCCTTATGACGAGCGAAGCCATAGCCGGGATGCAACACGTCGAGGCGATCCATTTCGAGATCACGCGCGACTTTGGCGATGACGGAAGCGGCCGCGACGGATTTGATCGTGAGATCGCCGCGGACAACGGCTTTTTGCGGCATCGGCAGGTTCGGGATGCGAAACGCATCAGTCAACACGAACTGCGGGACGGTCGATAACCCTTCGACGGCGCGCCTCATGGCAAGCGCTCCGGCCCCTCGAATATTCAACCGATCAATCTCTTCCGCCGATGCGGTGCCGACCGCCCAAGCCATAGCTTCTTCTTTGATCTCCGTGGCGACACGCAAACGCTGCCCTAGTGACAATGTCTTGGAGTCGCGAATGAGACCGACTCCGGAATCGAACGGCAAGATCACGGCAGCGGCATAAACCGGCCCGGCCCAACAGCCGCAACCTGCTTCATCGACGCCGGCCACAAACGTAAAGCCCTGCGCGAGCAAGGCGCGTTCCTCTTTAAACGTGGGGAGCTGGACGGGAGCCATATCTTCCACATGTTGACATTATCCTCTTTAATTGTTAACCTTCACCCTTGTCAGCAGACAACGTAGTCCCATCCTCGAAAGGCGGACGATGAGTGCTCCTCCCGATTGCGAAATGGAACAGCCCGAAGATCAGGGCGATACCAACGCGCACTTCACCGACGATCGACCGAGCGAAGATCACCCCCACTCCCCCGAGCCCACGCATCTGGCGGAGGGTTCCGGCGTGTACGCCCGCGAAGGGGCTGGGTGGGAAGGCCTGTGTGATGAAGATGAAGACGTGCAGGCTGAGGAGGACGACGCCCCCGTAACAGGCGTTTACGGTTCCCAGCTCGTGGTCGGCTCCAAAGCGCTGAGCAAGCTCAGTGCCAAAAAGCGCAAGCGATACCTCGATCACGCGCTCGGGGAGCACGATGCCTGCAGACCTGCTGGCGTCCAGAAGCCTCTCGCTGACGATCCCGACCTGGCCCTTCGTCGCTTCAACTGAAGGCGCTTTCACCGCTCTGTCAGCCGAACCCGCGGGTTCGGCCTTTTTTTATTGACAATTTTGGCTTATTTTCCTACAGTAAGTCCGTTGTTTTATTCTTATTCTTTCGGGACAAGGTATGTCCAATACGCTTATTTTCGCCCTGGTCGCGGGCCTGGCCGCCGTCGGCTATGGCCTATTCCTGGCCAAGTGGATTCTGAAGCAGCCCGCCGGCGACGCCAAAATGCAGGCGATCGCCCAGGCCATTCAGGAAGGCGCCAAAGCCTATCTCGGTCGCCAGACCAAGACGATGGCCTACGTCGCCGCTGTCCTCACCGTCGTCATTTGGTGGGGTCTCGGCATGACATCCGCCGCCGGTTTCGTCGTCGGTGCGGCGCTCTCCGCGCTCGCCGGCTATATCGGTATGCAGATTTCGGTCAAAGCGAACGTCCGCACGACCGAAGCCGCCAAGAGCGGCATGGCGCAGGCGCTCGACATGGCCGTCAAAGGAGGCACTGTCACGGGGCTTCTCGTCGTCGGTCTTGCCTTGATCGGCGTCGCTGGTTTCTATGCGGTCACGAAAGATATCGCCGCGCTCGTCTCGCTCGGTTTCGGCGGCTCGCTGATTTCCGTCTTCGCCCGCTTGGGCGGCGGCATCTTCACGAAGGCCGCTGACGTCGGCGCTGACCTGGTCGGCAAAGTCGAAGCGGGCATTCCGGAAGACGATCCGCGCAACCCGGCCGTCATTGCTGACAACGTCGGGGACAACGTCGGCGACTGCGCCGGCATGGCTGCGGACCTTTTCGAGACATACGCCGTGACCGCGATCGCCGCGATGCTGCTCGGCAGCCTCGTCTTCGGCGAC
>CAYYII010000084.1:0-4280 GCA_964471445.1 uncultured Gammaproteobacteria bacterium | reverse complement strand
CCCAGATTGAATGCCGGCGCTCCAAGCGCTTCCATCAAGGCCTTCCCCATGTGCCGAGCGGTCAACGCGACGGCCTGCACGGCCTCATCGGAGGCGGACGAGAAATCATCGGAATGTTCTTTCGGCACAACGAGGAGGTGGCCGTGATTGACCGGCTTGATATCGATGAAAACAATCACGCCATCGTCTTCAAAGACGATTTCGGCCGGGATTTCTTTTCGGACGATCTTGCAGAAAAGGCAGTCAGGCATGAGTGTGGTTAGTCGCGTTTCGAGAAAATGGGCCAGGCAATGAGAACGGCCAGAAGAATACCAGCCGTCGCTGCAGCCCGCCAGAAGACACTGAGGGCGGCAGGGAGAAGGAACCAGGCGGCCGGAGCCGCAAGCAGGAGGCCGAGATGGAGCAGCGCCTGCGCGAACCCGGCGGGCCGGGGCGCGTTTTCGGCGGGAGGCATTCGCGACTGCGTTACGAGGACGAGGCACGAAGCGGCCAGCACGAAGAGGAGAAGCCAGAGCAGGTTGAAAAAACGCGACACGAAACCGCGCTCCGCGACTTCAAGCATAAGGCAGAGCATGAGCGTCGCCAGGCCGGCGCCCCAAGCATCCACCGCTATCTGATGCAGCATCGCTTTCAACGTCTTCATAGCTTCGACTTCAAGAGATCAAACAGGCGTCGAAGAGCAAGCGGCTTGCGCCGATATTCGACCTCGACCCGATCGATGCGCATATGCCCACCGACGGATTTGATCGCCGGCAGCGACAGTACCATCTGCACGCGGCCTTCCGAAGCCGCGAGCGCATGAAGATCGAAGGTCGCTTCCGCGACGCGCCAGCCTTCGGCATCGACGGTCGGCGGCCGGTACTTCGCGACAACGGCGTCGTACGGAGCCTTCTTGAGATCGGTTTCCCAGGTCACGATCGGAAATTCAGGATCGAAACGCACGGCGCCGGCTGGAACATAGAGATGCTCCCCCGCCGTGTCCCGCAGCGCGATGCGCGCATGCCTCGAAGTCAGGCCGACGAGCGATATGTTCTCCGATCCTTTCAAATCGACGCGGTACAAGCCCGGTTCCGCTCCCGTAAGCGTCAGGCTGATCGCCCCGTCGCCGCGATGCGTGCGGGACAAGAGCACTTGACCCTTGCGCACGAGATCGACGCGCGCTTCTGCATCTTCCGATCCGCGCAAGCCGAGCGAGAGTTCGAACGGGCCGTTTTGCACATAGACGTAGATCGTCCGCGCGCCCGTCTCATTCAAGACCGCTTCCACCGTTTTCTCTTTTGCCAAGGCCGGCAAGCGCAAGCCCCAACGCGCAGGATCGATGCCGAGCACCGCAATGCGGCCTTCCGACGCAAGGAGCTCTTGGGCGGAACGCACCGTCGCTTTGCGTTCGTAGACGCGCAGATCTCCATCCTGGCGCGCCGCCCAGCCCGCTTCGTCGAGCATCGGCAGATCGAGCGGTTTCACGTCGAAACTCCATTCTGCAAGAGCCGTGCGCGCGCCAAGGCCGATAGAGGGTTGCCCTTCTTCTTTATAATGAAGCCGGACGCGCGCCGTCTCGTACAGGCGCGGAGCCGCAAGCTGGAAATAAACCGGCTCGTTGACGACATCAGAACTCCACACGCCGTTTTCCTGGACCGGCTTGGCGCGATCGAGCGGCGTAAAACCGCCGATGAAGCCGTTCGGTTCGGCCGTCCGCCCGGAGGCCGACAGGATCCCGCTCGGCGGAAGATTGCGCCAAACGATCCAGCCCAAGAGGCCGGCACCAAGCACGATCCAGGCGAGACGCAGGATGCGGCGGACAAACAGCAATTGCGGGACAGCGCTCGTCATAAGAGTTCGAGAGCATACAAGGATTCGCCGCTGACCGGATTTTCCAGGGCGACGAACGCGAGGCCCTGTCGTTCAGCCAGCGCTTCGAGCTTCAGCAACTCTTCCTCCGAGAGAGGCAGCCCGTACCAATAGACCGGCGCGTGATGGACGGCTGCTGCGGCCGCGGCGAAACCGGCTTCATCTGCGGTCGGAATGATGCGAAGGATCTCCGGCACGATCAGCTTGTCGAAGCGATCCGTCATGACGACGGCGTTCGAGGGCAGGGCTTCTCGAAGAAGCCAGGTGCGCTTCGCCGCGTTGCCCGCGAGCGTGGCGCGCACGTCGCGCAGGCTTTCATCGCCGGCGAAGACGACAGTTCGCATCGTCAGAATGCCGATCAAGAGAATCGCAATCATTGAAACCTGTTCGCGTTTGAGCTTCTCGCCGAAACGCGCGAGCGCGAGCGCGCCGAAGGGAAGCATCGCGACGTAGGCCGGCAGGAAGTAGCGGACATAAGACGTGCCGATCGTCACGCTGCCAGGATCAAGACGATCACGAATCGCCCAGCTGCCGTAGAGCACCGCTAGCCAGGCGGCGACCAGGAACGTCGTGGCCGCGTAGATTTTTTGGATCTTCGTGGCTGTACGAAAAGTCGCACACCACCAGATCAAGCCGAACACGGCGAGGAGCGACTGCCACCAGAACACTGCGATCCCGTATGACCAGGCGTTTCGCAAAACCCTTTTGGCGTTAAAACCAAACGGCAACGAAAGCGCCGGTGTTGACGCCACTACCGGGGCGGAGACATCGGATGCAGGAATGCGCTCTGACACAGCAGCAGGGGCAGCAACCGCCACATAGGCGGTCTTGAAAGGCGACCCGTAGAGATTCGCGTTCGTCTGCAAGATGAAGAACAGCGGGAGCGCGGCGCCGACGAACGCCCAACCGAGACGCCGCCAGCGTTCCTTGCCGATGAACGGCAAGAAGGTCAAAAAAGCCGGAATGGCCCAAAGCGCCTCGGAGGTGCGCACGCACATCGCCCAGCCGAAGAGAAAACCGCCGAACGCGTCGCCGATCCGATCTTTGCGAAGCACGAAACAGGCAGCGGACAGGATTAAGAGATCGATCAGAAGCACGTTATGGAACAGCCCGCGCGCAGAGTAATACAGGATCGCGGGATGGAGGAAAAACAGGATCGCCGCCAGAAACCCGACGCGCCGATCGAACAAGCGTCCGACGAGGACGCCGAAAAACGCGCCCGCCACGACCGTGAAAAGCGGGGTCAGGAGGAAGAATGGGATCTTGAAAAGCATCTGCAACGTTCCGTAGAGCAGGATCAGGCCCGTGAAACTGCCGGGAACAAGGGCATCGCCCACGACCGCCATACTTCGCGGATGGATCGCTCCGGCACCGAGACCGACGATCGTGTCGCTCACGATCAATGGCGCGCCTTGCGCCACGCGTGCCGCCCAAAAAGCATTTGCCGTCTCATCGGGTGAATTCCACAGCCCCGCTGGACGTCCATACCAAACGGTCACGGCAAAAAAAACGACGGCGCAGGCGATTAGGAGCGTGCGCGCATGTTTCATAAGCCGTGAGCGAGAAGGCTGCAAAACGCCAAGAAGGCGGCGAGGCCGAAGAAAACGTAGGAACCGCTCTGGAGCGCGGGCAAGCCCGTTTGAAGGAAGAGCAGGTAGCTTGTGACGGCCGCCACCTGGCAGACCATTTTCCACTTGCCCCACCAGTTCGCGCCCGTCACGATCCCCTTCCGCTTGCGCGACCAGCCGCCGATGATAAAAGCGGTTTCGAGACCGAGCAGTGTCATGACGATGCTTGGAGGAAACGCCCGGAAGAGCAAAAGAATGGCGACGGACCCGATCAGGATCTTATCAACGATCGGATCCCAGAGCGTGCCCCAGCGCGTAACTTGCTTGCGGGTGCGGGCGAGTGATCCGTCGATCAAGTCTGTGAACGCCAGGAGCAGGAAAAATGGCACGCCCACGTCGTACCGCTCATACGCCAAAAGCGCTACCGCGAGCGGAGTGAAGATCAATCGTGTCACCGTGATCTGATTCGGCCGCACCGCTGCCGGGACGATCTTGAGGATCGTCGCGGCAAGGACGCGATCGTGCGGGTAGATTTTGGTCCGCATTCCTGTGCTACAATCGCTACATGAAGCCGCTTCATTCTACCATTCTCGCCTCGATCGGAGGAGTCCTGGCCGCTTTGGGATTAGCCTCGGCGGCCCTGGCTTTCCTGTTGCCGATCGGCGGCGTCTTTTTCCTCTATGGGATGGCGGAAACGGCGGGGCGCTTGGCGTTTCCAGAGGAGCGGTCTCCGATCCGACTCCTCTTCGGCTTATTAGGCGCCCTGGCGCTCCTTTCAACGGCGGGAGCGGCCATCTATTACGCCTACAAACTCGATGCGGTCGGCCTGTCTTGGCTCTTCGTCACGCTGCCTTGGCTCCTCTT
>CAYYII010000083.1:2717-4303 GCA_964471445.1 uncultured Gammaproteobacteria bacterium | reverse complement strand
CGGGCATCTTTGGGAACCGGTGTACATGGACATGACCAAACTTCCCAGTTCGAACGCTTGATCCATGAATCAAGATTCGAACACCATCGTCATCGAACGCGTCATCACCGCGCCGCGCGAACGCGTCTACAAGGCGTTTCTCGACCCGGAAGACCTGAAAGCCTGGTCCTATGCCACCCAAGGTTGGACGTCGCCGTATGCCGAAAGCGATGCGCGGCCCGGAGGTGCCTTCAAGATCGGTTTCCAATCGCCGGATCGCAAGAACGATTTCGATTTCGGCGGCACATACGACGAGCTCGTCGAGCCCGAACGCATCGTCTACACGATCGGCGACGGCCGCAAAGTCTGGATCACGCTCGTTGAAGAAGAGGGGAAGACCCGCGTGATCCTCGAACTGACGCTTGAAACGATGAACACTGCCGAGCAGCAGCGCGAAGGTTGGAGCGGTATGCTGGCCCATCTCGCGAAGCATCTGGAATAAAAGCTTTGCCGCAAAAACAGCGAGTGTCCGCTGTTTTTTCGTTCTTCGCATGGCGAGCCACCGTTCTTTTCAGTACACTTACACCATATGAAGAAACTCTGGGCCGCAAGTGCAATGTGCGCCTTCCTGCTTGCCGTTCCCGCGGCGCTCTTCGCGCAGGAGAACTTGAATGCCGACGTCGAAGCGAAGGTTCGTGCGGAATTCGTGGACGCGTCCGACATGATCTCGATCGCCAAGTGCGAATCGGGTTTTAGAGAATTCGGTCCCGATGGCGCGGTGCTTCGTGGCGGCGCGGGCAAGGGGTATCTCGGCGTTTTCCAGATCGGGGAAAGCTTCCACGCCGCCCGGGCACTCTCCCTGGGTCATGACCTCGCGACGATCGACGGTAACATCGCCTATGCCCGCTATCTGTATTCCAAAAACGGCCTGAGCGCATGGTCTGATTGCCTTGCGACCGCGCCGGTGCCTCAAGCGATCGTATCTCCGGGCGGCCTGGCCACGAATCTGCGTTTCGGTATGCGGCATTCCGAAGTCCTGAAGCTCCAACAGATGTTGAACACGCAGGGTTTCATCATCACGGCTTCTGGCGACGGATCGCCCGGCCATGAAACCGCCTATTTCGGGGCCTTGACCCGCGACGCCGTGCGCCGTTTCCAATGCGCGAAACACATCGCCTGCGGAGGCGACGAAACGACGACGGGCTATGGCCGGGTCGGTCCTTTGACCCGCGCGGCGTTCAACCCTTGACTTTTTCGGGGAAATCGCGTATAGTCTCGGTTCCTATGTACAACTCCCATCGCGACAACACATCAGGCGGATATCAAGGCGGAAAAAAGTTCGGAGGCGGCCAGTCCTGGAATAAGGGCACCGACTCCCGCGGGTTCGCGAAGCCGGAGATGCACAATGCCACGTGCGCCGAATGCGGCAACGCGTGCCAAGTCCCGTTCAAGCCGAACGGCCGCAAGCCGATCTATTGCAGCAACTGCTTCAAGAAAGACGGCAATGGCGGCGAGACGCGCGGTTTCGACCAGCGTCCGGATGCTCGCGGATTCAATTCCGGAGACAAGCCCCTCTTTAAGACGACGTGCGACAAGTGCGGCAACGC
>CAYYII010000083.1:0-2707 GCA_964471445.1 uncultured Gammaproteobacteria bacterium | reverse complement strand
AACGCCTGCGAAGTGCCGTTCCGCCCGACGGGCGAACGTCCGGTCTACTGCCGCGCTTGCTTTGGCAAGGGCGATGCGCCGGAACGGGGCGAGCGCAACGAGCGCCGCGCGCCCGAAACGCGCACGGTCGACTACAGCATCGACGAGTTCAAGAAATTGAACGCCAAGCTCGACGCGATCCTGAACGCACTGAATAAAACCTCCGCGCCGGCCAAGGCTGCCGTGAAGGAAGAGGTTGCGATGAAGGAACCGGCCCCTGCAAAGGAAGAGCCGAAAGCGCCGGCCAAGAAAAAGGCCGTCGCGAAGAAGAAAAAGTAATTCCAGAAGACGGTCGCCCCAAGGCGGCCGTTTTTTGTTGACGAACGTGCTGAAACCGTGGTTTCCTCCAGAACGGAGGAACGCATGAAATTTTCAGAGGTCTTTCCAGATCGTCGCGTGTTCTTGGCCGTCGTGCACGCGCATGACAGGGCACAGGTATTGAGGAATGTCCGCGTGGCCCGCGACAACGGCGCGCATGGGGTCTTTCTCATCAATCACGACACCCCTGCGGAAGTGTTGCTCAGCCATTTCCGCGCGGCGCGCGTCGAGCATCCGGACTGGTGGATCGGCTTGAACCTGCTCGATCTGAAGCCGGACCGCGCTTTCACCTACGTGCCGACCGATGCGTCCGGCCTTTGGACGGACGCATCCGGCATCGATCTTAGGGCGGATGATCCGGCCGAAGAAGCGCGCAAGAGCGCTCAGGCCCGCGCGCGCCGCCTGGACTGGCATGGGCTGCATTTCGGCGGAGTCGCGTTCAAACATCAGCGGAAAACCGGGAAACCCGCCGAAGAAGCGCGTGCGGCGCTACCGTTCATGGATGTCCTGACGACCAGCGGCGATGAGACAGGAAAGCCGCCGTCGGTCGAGAAGATCCAGCACATCTGTGAGGCGATTGCCGGGGAAAAGCCCTTGGCGATCGCGAGCGGGATCGCGACGGGGAACGTCGACGCCTTCCTGCCCCTCGCGACATGCTTCCTGGTCGCGAGCGGTATCAGCTTCACGTTCACAGAATTGGATTCGTCGCGCGTCCGGCTGCTCGCCGACCGCATTCGCGCCTGGTAACGGGCGCGCTTTTATTTTTTGGGATGCCAGCGCGCCTGCCTGGACGCCTTGCGTCGCCAAGCGTATCATGGCCGCACCGCAAGAATTCTTTTTCACATTCCTATGCCTTCCATCACGCTCTACGGCGGCCGCGCCGGCTCCTCGTTCCGCCCCCATTGGATGCTCGCCGAACTCGGGCTTTCGTATGAAACGAAAGATGTCGACATGGCGAACGGCGCCCATCGCCAGGCCGAATACTTGGCCATCAATCCGGCCGGGCAGGTTCCGGCGATGATCCACGACGGCTTCGTCCTGACCGAATCCGTCGCCATGGTCCATTTCCTCGCGGAAAAGTACAACGCCTCGTTTTTCGGAACGAACACGCCCGAAGCACATGCCACGATGATTCGTTGGGAGCTCTTCGTGCTGCTCAACATCGACAAGAACTTCTCGACCCTCGCGATGAAAAAGTGGGGACGTCCGGCTTCCGCTGAAAATGAGGCTGCTGCCAAGGAAGCGCTCGAGCGCTATTTGGCCGTGCTCGAAAAGCATCTCTCCGAGAACGCCTATCTGACCGGCGCGACGTTCACCGTCGCGGATATCATCGCCCGCTCTTCCTTCAATTACGCCGAAGTCGCCGAGGTTGATCTCTCGGGCTACCCTTCGATCACGGCCTGGATGACGCGCTGCGCCGAACGCCCGGCCTACGCCAAAGCCAAGCAAGGCTGAAACCGCATGGACGCGCTCAAGGTTCAAGGACTTCGTAAAACCTACGCCGGAGGCGTCGAGGCGCTGCGCGGAATCGACCTTTCCATTGGGGAAGGCGATTTCTTCGCGCTCCTCGGCGCGAACGGCGCGGGCAAAACGACCCTGATCAACATCGCCGTCGGGCTCGTGACTAAGAGTGGTGGAACGATGACGGTCTTCGGCATCGACCGGGACGCCGATCCCGATGCCGCCAAAGCGATGATCGGCGTCGTGCCGCAGGAATTCAACTTCAGCATCTTCGAAAAAGTCCGCGACATCGTCGCGAGCCAAGGCGGCTATTACGGCATGAGCCGGAAGGACGCCGAGGCGCGCACGGAAGAAGTCTTGAAGGACCTCGACCTGTGGGAGAAGCGCGACGCGCTTTCACGGACGCTCTCGGGCGGCATGAAACGCCGCTTGATGATCGCTCGGGCGCTCGTCCATCAACCCAAGCTCCTGATCCTCGACGAGCCGACGGCCGGCGTCGACGTCGAACTTCGCCGCGGCATGTGGGAATACCTGCGAAAGCTGAACGCCGGAGGGATGACGATCCTCCTGACGACGCACTATCTTGAGGAAGTCGAGCAGCTGTGTCGCAACATGGCGATTATCCAGCGCGGACAGGTCGTGAAGGCGGGCGCGGTTCGGGAGCTCTTGGCTGAGACGGAAGGACGCCGCTATCGCGTGACGCTTTCTTCAATGCCGTCAGAAGCGCAACTCAAGGCTCTACATGGCGAAGATGCGAAAGACGGTTCGGTAACGATCGCGCTCGGCCGAGACGAAGCGCTCGACGTTCTCTTCGAGCGGGCGCGGGATGCTGGTGTGCGCGTCCTCGACGTCGCCCATGCGCAGAACCGGCTTGAGGAAATGTACCTCG
>CAYYII010000082.1:2573-4336 GCA_964471445.1 uncultured Gammaproteobacteria bacterium | reverse complement strand
GGCATTCCGCCGGCAACAAGGTGCAACCCGTCTGACCTGAAGGTGCGAAAGCAACCGGATGGCGGACAATCCCGTACCCTCACAAGGGACGAGGAGGCTCCAATGGCCTGGCGCATCTACATCAAGAATCCGACCGTTCAGCACTCGACGTCCAACGCCCACGACTCCACCGTCATCCCGGCCACTCGCAAGATCGGTAGCGGTGCGGAGGCCGTCACCCTCTTCGCCGAGGGGGCGGAGGACTGGTGGTACCCCTGCGACGCCTTCTGGCCCACGCTGCCGGGCCAACTCAGCGGCACGGTCACCAAGGTGACCTTCGTCGGCGCTCCGCCGACCAAGCTCATCACGCCCGGTCTCTACGAGATCGACGGCTCCTCCGCCTCGGTCGAGCGCAACGGCGAGAAGCTGAAGGTCGAGCTGGCGGCGCCGAGCATCGACGCGGCTCGCGAGCTGTGGCGAAAGCTTCTCCAGAACGACTCGGGCATCCGCACTGCCTCCTACGAGATCGCGGCCTAGTCCAGGCCACGATCACCTCAACCCACGCGCACCCGCGCGGCAAAGAGCCTTCTCGCTCCTCGCCGTCCGGGTGCGCTCTTTGTTTTTATAGAACTTGGCCCCAACAAAAAGCGCCGTGCCTTTCGACACGGGCGCAAAAGGCGACATGCTTATAGTTTTGTCATTATATGTTGACAAAATTGCACTTTTTGTGCTACGTTATCCTCATCGAAAATCGTTCGTTCAACCCACAACGCAAGTTGTTGAAGGGCAGGCAGAGATGAAGCTAGTGGCGCATATCAACGGTGTCAACGTCTACTCCGACAAGCAGGGATCGATCAGCATCGATGACTCCTGCATCAGGTTCGGCGACGGCAGTTCTTGCGACGTCCGCACCAAGTCGGTCAACAACCGAGGTCCGGGCAGCATCCGTATCGGCGATGACGGCGATCAGCAGGGGTCGACGGAGAAGGTGATCAAGGGACCGACGCGCTTCCAGGCCACCACTCTTCGCATCGAGAATCTCGTAGGCAACGTCGTCGTCGAGGTCTGGGATCAGCCCGGCATGGAAGTCAGCATGTCCGGCCCGAAGGACGCGCTCGAGACGATTGTCGCCAAGTCCGATGGCTCCACCCTCTCCATCAAGGGCGAGGGAACGGAGCGCGGTTCGTCGGGCGACATCTGCATCTCGGGCATCAGTGTTCGAGCGGGTCGCAGCGGTTCCAGCGTCTCCGTGCGATCCAGCAACGGCGTCATCGCCATCGCCGGCGGCAACGTGACCGTGATCAGCGGCACGGGCAAATTGAGTGAGAACCTCGCGACCGTGACGGTGAAGGTGCCGAAGGGTGCCGACATCGATCTCGGCGGCGTGAGCGGCGAGACGCTGATCGGTGATGTCGACGGCGTGCTCAACGTGAGCAGCAACGGGAGCGGAACGGTCCGCTCCGGCCGCATGCAGGAGGCGGCGGTCGCCGTTCTCGGCAATGGCGATGTACACATCTCCGAAGTGAACGGACCTCTAATGGCGCAGATCATGGGTACCGGCGACCTCAAGGTGAGGTCCGGTGTCGTGACTGCCCTCACGGTGCAGGTCACGGGCACCGGCGACTTCACCTTCGGCGGCGTCGCCGACACCGCCGTGCTGATCGCGATGGGGACTGGCGACATCACAGTCAAGAAGGTGAAGTCCAGGCCCCGCACGCAGCGCACGGGCACGGGCGACATCAACGTCGGCTGACAGCTACTCGAAGCGCATTCGCACGGCAGAG
>CAYYII010000082.1:2222-2563 GCA_964471445.1 uncultured Gammaproteobacteria bacterium | reverse complement strand
CTCCTCGCCGTCCCACCCGATCAGAGGAGCCCGCAATGACTGCTAACGACCGTATCGTCAATGCCCAGAAGATGTTCGGCTACCTGAAGTCCGGCTCCGTGGACCTCGACGGGTTCAGCCGGCACCTCGCGCGGCATGACCTCACCCCTGCCGACATCGGCGAGACCCCGGAGTCGGTCGATGCGGCCGATCTCGAGGGCCGTATCCTCCTCGCCCACGCGAGCCACGGCTTGATGAAGCAGGGCCACATCACCAACGACCGCTTCATGGACCGCCTCGCGCAGCTCCAACTCACCCTCACCGCTCTCGGAGAGAGCGAGGAGACGGTCGCAGCGACCAGC
>CAYYII010000082.1:0-2212 GCA_964471445.1 uncultured Gammaproteobacteria bacterium | reverse complement strand
AGCAAAAAACCCTGATTGCCCGCCAGCTCGATGAGTACAACAGCCTGCTTGAGGAGTCGAGGGCTGACGAAATCAACATGGGTGCGATTTTCGACGCGGCACTGGCTTTGATGGACAACCCGGCCGAGAAATGGACCAGCTTGGCCGAGAACCACCAGGCAAGGATTCGATTTCAAAACCTCATTTTCAAGGAAAGATTGCCGTTTGACGGCATGACTTTTGGAACCACCGTTTTGTCGCCAATCTTCCAACTAAAAGCGACCTCTCACGAGGAGAAGTCGCTTTTGGTAGCCCCAAGGGGAGTCGAACCCCTCTCTACTCCGTGAAAGGGAGTTGTCCTAGCCGATAGACGATGAGGCCGCGACGGTTGAACAATGGTTAATTTAAGGGAAAAGCCGGGTTTCGTCAAGATGGGGGATCTCAGCCTCTCTTCTCCTTACCTCTTTAGGACAAAAAATCCCTCAGGCCGCTTTGAGCTGCTTGAGGGAAATGCGAAGCTTGGTGCGGGCGCGACGAAGGCGTGTGCTGAGCGTGCATCGTCCTGCGTCCAGGGCTAAAGCGGCGTTTATCACGGACTCATCCTCGAAATACACGAGGCGGATGGCTTCTCTGTCTGCCAAGGGAAGCTGCACGACCGCCAGGCGCACGGCCTCGGCGTCCGCGTGCACCAGCATCTGCTGGAGCGCCGACGGCGCGCGATCGCACACATCGATCGGACGCGGACCGTTCAACGACTGGTGTCGGCGGCGAACCCTCCTTTTCCGCAGCAGGCCCAGCGCGTGATTGTAGGCGATGGCGCACATCCATTTTTTCCGGTCGTCGTCCCGGCACGCACGTGCATGCATCGCGGCTTTGACCCACACGTCCTGCACCGCATCCTGCACGTCCGCTTCAGGGCCGCGGAGGATTCGCCGCACCAGACTTTCCAGCACGTGGCGGCAGGCAAGAAATTCGCGCGTCAACGCTTCGATTTGCGGACTGGCCATGAACACTCCTCTTGAAATGTCCTTCGTTTCGTTCTATCATCAAACATCGAATCAGTCAATCCATGCGCGTTCTCGGCATCGAAACATCCTGCGACGAAACCTCCGTCGCCCTGCTCCGCGTGAGCAAGGGCGTGGCTTTGATTGAAAAGCATCTTACGGCGTCGCAGATCTTGAAGCACGCGGCCTACGGCGGCGTCGTGCCGGAAGTCGCGGCGCGCTTGCATGCGGAAACCTTGCCGCTCTTGATCGACGAACTCGGAATCTCTGCCAAGGAGATCGATGGCGTCGCGGTCACGCGCGGACCGGGACTGATCACGTCCTTGCGCGTCGGCACGGACTTCGCCCGCGCCTTGGCGTACGGTTGGGATCGGCCGCTTGTCGGCGTGAACCACATCGAAGGCCATATCGCCGCCAACTGGATCGGCAAGAAGGTCGCTTCGGCATACCGTTTTCCGGCCCTGGTACTCGTCGTCTCCGGCGGTCATACCGAAATCATCTTGATGAAAGGCTTCGGGAAATACGAACGCATCGGCTCGACGCTCGACGACGCGGCGGGTGAAGCTTTCGATAAAGTCGCGAAGATGCTCGATCTCGGGTACCCCGGAGGTCCGGCGGTGTCAAAGCGCGCGCTACTCGGCAAGCCGGACGCCTTTGCGTTTCCCCGGCCGCTGCTCAACAAGCCGAACTTCGATTTCAGTTTCTCCGGCTTGAAAACGGCGGTGCTCTACACGCTCCAGCGCAAAAAGGAGTGGTCTGCTCAAGAGGTGAGCGATATCTGCGCGTCGTTCCAAGCGGCCGTCGTCGAGACGCTCGTCGCAAAAACGATTCGGGCCGCGAACGTGAAAAAGGCAAAAACGATTTTCCTGGCCGGCGGCGTCGCGGCGAATACGCTGCTGCGCGAAACGCTGACGACGGCCGTCAAAAACGCATTGCCGAAAACGATCGCCGTCATTCCCGATCTTTTATACTGCACCGATAACGCTGCCATGATCGCCATGGCGGGATACTTCAGGCTCTCGAAAAAGAAACAGGATACGTGGAAGGGAATGGAGCCCGACCCGAATTGGGAACTTGGCATATGAGGGAGCGTTTCATTTCTCATACGCCGGCACAGACGGCGCGCGTCGCCAAAGCCTTGGCCGCCAGCGTTCAAGGCGGCCAGGTCATCGCCCTCTACGGCGAGCTTGGCACCGGCAAGACCACGTTCGCTCAAGCCTTCGCCAAGG
>CAYYII010000081.1:0-4430 GCA_964471445.1 uncultured Gammaproteobacteria bacterium | reverse complement strand
ATCGCGATCGATATGCCGGTCGTGGCCGCCGACGGCATTCTGATCGGCAAGATCTTCAAAGCGGAGCGCACAAGTGCGATCGCGCTGCTGCTCACCGATACGCGCAGCCGCATCGGCGCTTCCGTGCAAAACGGCGTGCGCACCCAAGGCGTCGTTCAAGGCAAGCGCGGGCTCAGCCTCGAAATGCGCCTTATCCCACAAAACGAGGAAATTAAGACGGGCGACATGATCGTGACCTCCGGCATCGAACCCCTGACTCCGCGCGGCCTGCTGATCGGACGGGTTTCCAGTGTTGAAACCCAGGAAAAAAGCCCCTTCAAGACGGCGTTGATCACCTCGCCGATCGCGCTCGATCGCCTGGGCGTCGTCAGCATTCCGCTCCCGTAGCTATGTGGAAAGCCTTTTTTTTCGCCGCGCTCGCCGCCGCGACGACGCTGCTTCAGATCAGCTTCCTGTCGCACGTCTCGTTTCCATTTTCCGCCCTGTCATTTCCCATCGTCGCGATCGTCTACGGCGTCGTCCGCGATCGACCTCTTCTTGCGGTCGGCTGGGCGCTGGTCGGCGGATTCTTTCTCGACCTCTACGGGCTCCTCGGCTTCGGAGCCGAACTCTTCGCGCTCTTCATCACGTTTTTTTCGGTCCGCTTCCTCTTCCAACGTGTCATGACGAACACGAGCACCTTAGCGCTCTTCCTGCTCGGCATCGCGGCGGCCGTGATCCATTGGTTCACGCTCTCCGCCATCGACGGCGTCAACGTCCTCTTCGGCGGCGTGCCAGTCTTCATCGATCTTTCCTTCAGCTCTGCCTTCGCGCCGATCCGCCAAGGCGTCGTCGCAGGGGCGGCGCTCGTCCTGTTCGCGGGCGGAGAAGCGCTCATTCAACGCCGGTTCCGCAACACTTTCCTTTCCCATGCCTCGCATACTTTTTCCTGACGTCGAAGGCCTCGGCCACGGCGCGATCGACCAGGCAGTCCCGACGATCGACGAATCCTCGGGCGGACCGATTGGGGAATCGCTCGGCGAAACGCCGCTCGGCCATCACGGGTACATCGGGCCGTCGCTGACCTCGCGCAAGCTGACGGTCTGTTTCTTCGTCTTCTTTCTGATGCTCGCCGCCCTGGGTGCACGCGCCGGTTATCTCGATCTCGGCAAGGGCGCGGACTATCGCAACCAAGCGGAGGGCAATCGTCTGCGCATCGCGGCCGTGCCGGCCGAACGCGGCGTCATCTACGATCGGAACGGCACGCTCTTGGTGCGTAACGTGCCGGATTTTACCTTGACCGTCACGCCCGCGGACTTGCCCCGCGATCCGGCAGAGCGCCAGAACCTGATCGTCCAGATCGCTGAGGCGGTCGGTCTGACGCCGGTCGACGTCGAAAAAAGCCTGCGCAATTATCCGCCAAACCTCGCGTCACCCGTGCCGATCAAGGAACACGTGGAATACGAACAGGCGCTCAAGCTCGACATCCAAAGTGGCCGCATGTCGGGCGTGGCGCTCAGCGCGGGCACGAAGCGCGAAATCCTGCTGAAACCCGAAGGCGCGACCGAACCGATCATGAGCCTGTCGCACGTTATCGGTTACGAAGGTCGTATCAATGAAGCCGAGTATGCCCGCCTGAAAAAGGACGGCTATTTGCCGACCGACGCGATCGGAAAAACCGGCGTCGAGGCGTTTTATGAACAAGAGCTGCGCGGCCTCTATGGGAAAAAGCAGATCGAAGTCGACGCGTTCGGCCGCGAGCAGAACGTCTTAGCTGCCGACGAGCCAGTCCAGGGCAAGGACCTGACGCTGACCATCGACGCGAAATTACAGGCTGTGGCCGAAACCTCCTTGAAAAATTCGGCGGCGAGAAACGGCTTCGGCAGGGGATCGGTCATTGCCATGGATCCTCGAAACGGGGAGATCCTCGCTTTGGTCAGCTGGCCTTCGTACGACGCCAACCTGTTTGCGCGCGGCATTACGAACAAAGAATACCAGGCCTTGCTGCAGGATCCGAACCAACCTCTTTTTCCGCGCGCGGTGGCTGGCGCATTCCCGCCGGGATCGACAATCAAGACGATCGTCGCCGCTGCGGCCCTTGCGGAAAAAGTCATCACTCCGGCCACCACCGTGCTTTCAACGGGCGGCATCCACTTCGGCGCCTGGTTTTTTCCCGACTGGAAAGGCGGCGGCCACGGCGTGACGAACGTCACCAAAGCGATCGCCGAATCGGTCAACACGTTTTTTTATGCGGTCGGCGGCGGCTGGGACAAGATCGAGGGCCTCGGCATCGAGCGCTTGGCCTCGTGGTACCGGAAATTCAATCTGGGTTCCCGCCTCGGGATCGACCTGCCGGGAGAAGCGGCCGGATTCGTGCCCGACAGCGCGTGGAAAGAGCGTGTCAAAAACGAAGTCTGGTACATCGGCGATACGTATCACGTCTCGATCGGCCAAGGCGATATGACTTCGACTCCGCTCCAAGTCGCCGAATGGACGGCCGTTTTCGCGAACGGCGGCACGCTGGTGCGGCCGCATATCGTGAAGCAGATCCGTTCGGACAAGACGATCGAAAAAGTCGCTCCCGACCCCATCGCTACGCAAATCGTTTCCCAAGACATCGTCGACACGGTGCGCAGCGGCATGCGCCAAACCGTCCTGGCCGGTTCGGCCCAAAGCCTCAAAACCTCGTTCGTGGAGATCGCCGGCAAAACCGGCACGGCCCAGTGGAGCTCTGACAAGCCGACCCACGCCTGGTTCGCGGGCTATGCGCCCTATGACCATCCTGAGATCGTCGTGGCCGTGCTGGTCGAAGCGGGAGGGGAAGGCTCCCACTCTTCGGTGCCGGTCGCCCGCGACATCATTGAGGCTTGGATGCATCCCAAGCAGCCGTCTGAGCCGCAGCCTGAAAAATCGGCCTCAACCCCGATTGACGCTGGCACCTCAAGTGGCCTATACTAGCCTGTGAAACGATCGCTCAGCGACCGGATTTTATGAAGTCGTACATGACGACAAAAGAAGGTCTCGAGAAGATGCGGACCGAGCTCCATGAGCTCAAGAGCGTTCGCAGGCTTGAGATTGCCGATCGCATCGCCAAAGCCAAGGAATTCGGCGATCTCTCTGAAAACGCCGAATATCACGACGCGAAGGACGCACTCGCGTTTCTGGAGGGTCGCGTCAGCGAACTCGAGGATTTCGTCGCGCGCGCCGTCGTGTCCGCGCCCACTTCGACAGAAGTGGTGAACGTCGGCTGCCGCGTCCGTTGCAAGGCCGGCGACAAGGAAAAGGAATACCACATCGTCGGCGCCCGGGAATCCGAACCGTCGGCCGGGAAAATTTCGAACGAGTCTCCGCTCGGCATCGCACTTTTGGGACGCAAAAAAGGCGAGCGCTTTGAGAACGTCATGCCGAATGGCAACAAGCTGGACTACGAAATTCTGGATATCACCTGCTGATATGCTTGAAGAAGAAATCGTCCGCCGCGACAAAGTTGAGAAGCTGCGCGAAGCCGGCATTGATCCGTACCCGGCCGACGCGAAACGCACCGCCACGTGCGCTCGGGCGGTTTCGCATTTCGATGCCTGGAGCGCGGAGCAGAAAACAGTCTCCCTCTCTGGCCGCGTCCGTGCGGTCCGCGCGCACGGAGGCGCCGCCTTTGCCGATCTCGCCGACGAATCCGGGCGATTGCAGCTACATCTCAAACTCGATGTCATCGGCGCCCCCTCGTTCGAGCGATTCGTCGCTTCGATCGATTTGGGAGATTTCATCGAGGCCGAGGGCGCGCTCTTCCTGACCAAGCGCGGAGAAAAAACGCTTGAAGTCCGTTCTTGGCGGATTCTCTCCAAAGCGCTTTTACCGATGCCGGAAAAATGGCACGGCCTGACGGACGTCGAAATCCGCTACCGCAAGCGCCACCTCGATCTCATCGCCAACGAAGAAGTCCGGAATATTTTCCGCACGCGCAGCCTGATCGTCCGTTCGATCCGGGACTTCTTGCACGGCGAAGGCTTCATGGAAGTCGAGACGCCGATCTTGCAGACGCAGGCCGGCGGCGCGGCGGCCCGCCCGTTCGTCACGCATCACAACGCGCTCGATCTCGATCTCCAGCTGCGGATCGCGCCGGAGCTCTTCTTGAAGCGCCTGATCGTCGGCGGCTTTGAGAAAGTCTTCGAAGTGGCGCGCTGTTTCCGCAACGAAGGCATCAGCTTCCAGCACAACCCGGAATTCACGCAGGTCGAATTCTATTGGGCTTACGCCACATACGAAGACTTGATGGACCTCACGGAACGTCTGGTTTCCGGCATTGTCTCCGCCGCGCAAGGCGGCAAAATGACCGTCGAACGCGATGGTGTTACGCTTGATTTTTCGGGCCCGTATCCGCGGAAGAAATTTTACGATCTCATTAAAGAGGGGACTGGTATTGATCTCGAGCAGATCAAAGAGGAGAAAGCGCT
>CAYYII010000080.1:0-4449 GCA_964471445.1 uncultured Gammaproteobacteria bacterium | reverse complement strand
ATGAACAATATCTGTGTATAACTATGGGGATAATGTGGGAAAAAATGTGGGTAGATTGTGAATATTCAAATGTTTACAAGTAATTAGCCTGTGGAAAAGAAAAATAAATGCTAATACTAGCAATAATATGGATTGACTTTTTCACATTTTTCTGGTATAGTGCCTTTGCATAGTGCGAGGAGAATATATCGTGCAGCATTCTTCTCGCATCCACTACGGGGTGATTACCATGTGGCTATGCGAATCGCTCAGGTAAAGACGACCTGAACGAACGGGGCCGCGAGTCCCGCCTTCTACTCGCAGACAATTTTTTGCTATCCCATTTCCTGTGGTCAGCAGGGAAAGGGTCGGCGTATCTGCGAGCAGGAAATAGACTTGCGCCCTTCACGCGTAAGGCTCCTTTCGAGTTGTCCAATCACGACCGTTCGTCGGAGTTTTTCGTCGTGTCCGAATGCTGCGCGCTTTGTGGAAATCGACGCATGTCGTCCCAGCGCCGCGCCCACAACCTAAATAAGTTCCTGCCTGTCCTCCTTGGGGCCATGGCCGTGTTTTTGTTGTCGCTTGCTGCACGAGCGGCAACAATTACCGGCTATTCGGACCTGGTGAGCAGGCTGGCCGTAACCGTGCCTGCCGATCACGAAATCAAATTCGTGAGCCCGACAGGCGTGGAATCTTCAGGCGACACCATGAGGGTGACGTTTGAGAGCGATTTCGATCTTTCCTCGATCACAGTGGGGGACATCGATCTGGCGATTGATACTTCCGTGCCGACAAACGATTGTGGTGGAGCCTTTACGAACAAGATTCTGGCTTCTTCCGCGGATACGAGTCCGACATGGGGCGTGGCGGCCGTGGGCCAAGTCCTCACATTTATGCCACCGACAGACGCCGGCGTCGGCGAAATCCCTGCCAATACCTGCGTCCGCATCCTTGTCGGGCAGAATGCTGCTTTCGGTGGGGCGGGCACGCACCAGATCGGGAATCCTTCCGGCGCTTTCGCGCATATCGTCAGCATTGGCGGAGGTTTTGGAGATACCGGGCTTGCCTATGTTCTCAACAACGACAGCGATCAGGTCACCGTCAGTGCTTCGATCGCTCCTGCAGGCGGTGGCGGAGGTGGTGGAGGCGGGGGACAGCCGAATCCTCCGGTCATCAACAACGTCCGCACTTTGAACCTGACCGAGACTGAGGTGGACGTGCTCTGGGACACGGATATCTCTTCTTCCAGCACGGTCAATTACGGATTGACGGTTGCGTATGGAGACAACATTTCGACGCCTGGCAATACGTTCAATCACTCCGTGCATCTTTCCGGATTGACGGCGGGTACGACTTATCACTATCGCGTGCGCTCGACGGATAACCTCGGCCAAGAAACGGTATCGGGCGATTTCACGTTCACGACGCCGGATACGAGCGGGCCGGTTTTGAGCAACGTCGTGGCCGTGCTGATCACGGGGACGAGCGCCCGCATCACCTGGGACACAAACGAAGACGCGGATTCGCGCGTCGACTACGGCGTGAACGCGCTCTACGGAAGCAACGATACGAGTGCATCAATGGTGAACGCACACGCGATTGATCTCGTCGGTCTCACGCCGAACACGACGTATCACTACGAAGTCACGTCGAAAGACGCTTCAGGAAATTCCGTTTCTTCACAGGACTTCACGTTTACCACGGCGGACACCATCCCGCCGACCATCTCCAATATCTTTGTCGATGCGATCACAGAGACGTCTGCGCGTGTGAATTGGACGACCAATGAACTTGCTGACTCGACGGTGCGATACGGCATGAGCGACGCATACGGTTCGACGATTACGGTGGCGAATCGCGTTGCGAATCATCAGATCATCCTGAATCTTCTTGCATCCGGAACGCTTTATCACTTCAGCGTGAGTTCGGCGGACGCGATGGCGAACGGCGCGACGTCGACGGACGAAACCTTCACGACGCTTCCGGATACGACACCGCCAGCCAACGTCAGCAATCTTGCCAGCACCCCCGCTGATGCGCGGAACACGCTGACGTGGACGAATCCCGCCGACGCAGATTTCGCCGGCGTCAGGATCCAGCGCTCGACGATCGGATATCCGGCCAATCCGAACGAGGGGATCACGATCTATGACGGCGCGGGTAATTCAACCGTCGATGCCGGTCTCGCGAACGGCACGAAGTATTACTACACGGCCTTCGCCTACGACAACTCCGGGAACTTTGCTTCAGGTGCGGTCGCGGATGGAACGCCGTTCGGTCCACCCGCCGGACCTGTCTGCGGAAACTTGGCGTGCGAAGCGCCGGAGACGATCGCTTCCTGTCCGGCCGATTGTTCGGCCATTCCGCCGCCCGCGCCTTTCTGCGGGAATGCGGTCTGCGATCCGGGAGAAAATACCGCGAGCTGCCCGGCCGATTGTCCCGCGCCGCCGCCGACGCCAGTAAGTCCCAACCCCGTGAATCGCGAGCTGATCCGGCTCTTCGCCCTGAACCGGGTTCTCGAACTGCATCAAGGTGTTGATGGCGACTACCGCATCCTTCCGACGCGTTCTCTGACATTCTTCATCCCGATGACGGCCCTGCCGCGACCTGCGGTCTCGATGATGCTCGAGTTCGATTCCGACAGATATCTCTTCATGCGCACGATGCAATCGGTGCCGGAAGACGGATATGTCGCAGACGTGTCGGCGCCTGCAACAATCGGACGCGCGATCGCGACGGTCACTGTGACGTTCGACGACGGCACGAGCGACGTCATCAAGATCGGCGTGCGCGTTGAACCGCTCGGTCTCCTCACGCAGTCGCAAGACGGCCAACAGGTGCCGCTCTCAGGAGCGACAATCACGTTGCAGAAGCGCGCGGGAGAATGGATCGATTGGGACGCGATTCCGTATCGCCAAATGAATCCGACCGAGACTGGAGCTGAAGGGGTTTTCGCCTTCATGGCGCCGCCAGGCCGTTACCGATTGGTGGTGAAGAAGCCGGGATACCGAACACATGAAAGCGCGGCGTTTGATCTCGCGACGGAGGTCGTCAATCCAAAGATCGAACTGATTGCACTTCCACCATCGTTCACGGACGTCATCATTCCTGGAGCCTCGGTAACGGAAAATGTCGCGAATGTCGCCAACGCCCTCGTTGCACAAGGCGCGTACATCACGAAGATCTTCACGAACGAGGTCATCAACGATCCGCGGGTCCGATCAACCACGTACGTCTTGGTTCCCATCGCCGCCGCCGTCACGACGGCCGTTGTCGCCACGGCCGTCCAAGCCACGAGTCTTGCCAGCTATCTCTACTTCCTCCTGACGCAGCCGCTCCTCCTGATCGCGCGCCGCAAACGCAAAGGCTTCGGCACGGTCTATAACGCGCTGACCAAACTGCCCCTTGATCTGGCCTCCGTGCGCCTCTTCCGCACGGGCACCAATCGGCTGGTACGCACGGTCGTGACTGATAAATACGGACGTTACGCCTTCATTGTCGAGCAAGGCGAATATCGCATCGAAATCACCAAACCCGGTTACGCCTTCCCGTCGCGCTACCTTCTGGGAAAGAAAGAAGATGCGCAATTCATCGATCTTTATCACGGCGAACGCATCGTCGTGAATGACGAGGGTGCGGCCATCACGGCCAATATCCCGCTCGATCCCATCGAGCATGTCAAAACCAACCGACGCTTGCTGCTTGAAGAGTTCGGCCGTCATGTCCAAAACGTTCTGGCGTTCTCGAGCGTCTTGCTGACGCTGATCGCCGCGCTGCTCTATCGGCACCTATACCTCTATATACTCGCCGCCGGGCAGTTGCTGCTCTACTTGCTCTTCCGTCGGTTGGCACGTCCGAAACGGCCAAAAAATTGGGGGATCATCTATGACGAACGCACGAAGAAGCCGATCCCATTCGCCGTGGCCCGCATCGTTGAGACGCAGTACAACAGAACGCTTGAATCGAGCGTCGCCGACAGCAAAGGCCGCTACAACTTCTTGGTCGGCAGCAGCCAGTACTACGTCACCGTCGAGAAACCGGGTTATGAACCGGCCAAAACTCAGGACATCGACCTCTCTGCCGCTGGCAAAGACGACGAAATCGTGAGTCGAGACATCCCGATGCGCGAGAAAAAACCAGAATAACCGGCCCGGAGCGTTACGCTCCGGCATCCGGTTCGGCCGCTTCCTTCTTAAGGAGCTTGCTGCACGAGTCCCTTGAGGACTGTGAGGCGGCCGAACCGGGTGCGCCGCGGAGTCGCCATTAAGCGACGACACGCGGACATCGCCCGAAAACGACATGGAACGCGTTTGGCATACATTCCGCCAATTCGCACGGACGACTGTACAAGTCGCCCTCGTCTTGTCGTTGCTGCTGAATCTGTTCCCGGCCTCGATGGCAAAAGCCGTGAACAGCGTCCCCAAAATCCTCAACTACCAAGCCCGCTTGACCGACTCCGGCGGCGTCCAG